>NZ_CALRZC010000350.1:0-5806 GCF_943372545.1 Variovorax sp. YR752
CCTTCTTTCTTCCTTCCCTCTCACCTTCATTCAAGGCGTTCCCTCATGCAATCCGTCATCCTCGTCACTGGCGCCGGCTCCGGCATTGGCAAGCTCAGCGCGCAGGCGCTCGCCGAAGCGGGCCACATCGTCTATGCCTCCATGCGCGACATCGCAGGCCGCAACAAGGAGCGCGCGGCCGAGCTGCGTGCCCTGGCCGCGGCCCGGGGGCTTCAGCTGCATCCGCTCGAACTCGATGTGCTGTCGCAGGCCTCCGCCGATGCCGCCGCGGCGACCATCGTCCAGGCACACGGCCGCCTCGATGTGGTGATGCAGAACGCGGGCCATCTCGTGGTCGGGCCGACCGAGGCCTTCACGCCGGAAGACATCGCCAAAGTGTTCGACACCAACGTGCTCGGTGCCCAGCGCGTGAACCGCGCGGTGCTGCCGTACCTGCGCCAACAAGAGTCGGGGCTGATGCTGTGGATCAGCAGCACGACCACCAAGGGCGGCTTTCCGCCGTTCATGGGCCCGTACGGCGCGGCCAAGGCGGCCATGGATTCGCTGGCGGTGACGCTGGCCTACGAGATCGCGCGCTTCGGCATCGAGACCTCGATCGTCGTGCCGGGCGCGTTCACCCGGGGCACCGATCACTTCCCAAGCGCGGGCAAGCCCTCCGATGCGACTGTCGCCGCCGCCTACAGCCGCTACGACGGCGTGATGGACCGCATCGGCGAGCGCCTGTCCGCCCTCACGCCCGAGCACGCCGATCCGCAGGCAGTGGCCGACGACATCGTGCGCATCGTGGGCCTGCCCAGCGGCACGCGGCCGATGCGTTCGCTGATCGACTTCGTGGGCGATGGTGCGGCCGAGGTCTTCGAGGTGTCGGAGCGCGTGCGCATCGACTTCGCCCGGCGCATCGGCATGGGCGACCTGCTCGAGGCGAAGGTCCGGCGCTGAGCGGGGCGCTGTCAAGAAAAGCGGTGGATCTTCCTGTCCAATAGCGACATGGAACATTCACCGAACGACGTGACCGAGCGTCTGAACGACCTCGAGATCAAGTCGAGCTATACCGAAGACCTGCTCGAGCAGCTGAACATGACGATCTACCGGCAGCAGCAGCAGATCGACAGCCTGATCCTGCAGGTCGCCCAGCTGCGGCTGCAGAGCCAGAACGCAGGGCAGGACGGGGGCGCGCGCAACCTGCGCGACGAGCTTCCCCCGCATTACTGAAGAGGAAGATCGCTCAGCCGTGCGCGTGCCAAAGCACGGCGAAGAAATGGCAGGTGCTGCCGGCCAGCACGAACAGGTGCCACACCGAATGCGCGTAGCGCACCTTGTTGTCGAACAGGAACACCACGGCCCCGGCCGTGTAGAACAGCCCGCCGGCCACGAGCCAGGCCAGCCCGGCCGATGACATGCGCTCGTACAGCGGCACCGCCGCCATCAGCGCCATCCAGCCCATCGCCACGTACAGGCCGGTGGACCACAGCGGGTGCTGCAGGCGGTTGAACAGCTTGGCGCTCACGCCCAGCACGGCGGCGGCGGTGATGGCGCCGAACAGGGTCCAGCCCCAGGGCCCGCGCAGCACGCCGAACAGGAAGGGCATGTAGCTGCCCGCAATGAACAGGTAGATGGCCGCGTGGTCGAGCCGGTTGAACCAGGCCTTGGCGCGGCCGATCGGCAGCGCGTGGTACAGCGTGGAGATCAGGTACAGCACGATGGCCGTGCCCGCGAAGAGCGACGCGCCCACCACGGCCGCGGCCTGGCCCTTCTGGGCGGCGCTGTAGACCAGGATCGGCAGCGAGGCGATCGCCAATAGCAGGCCCAGGCCGTGGCTCAGGGCGTTGAAGAGCTCTTCCATCGCGGTCTGGTCGCGCGCGGCGGACGCCGGCTTTTTCTGCAGATCGGCGGAAAGGGCGGGCTGCAGCTGCAGCGGCGGGCTATTCGTCATCAGGAACAGAGCCTCCAGGATCGGGTTTGGTTCCGCAGAAATGCGCGAAACCGGCAGATCATGTTACTTGACCTGCTGTTTGCCGAGTTTGCGCGCCAATGTGCGCCGATGCATGCCAAGCCGGCGCGCGGTTTCCGAGATGTTGAAGCCGGTTTCGGCCAGCATTTCGTGGATGCGCTCCCACTCCAGCGTCTTGATCGAGGTCGAGCGGTTGGTCAGTTCGACCTCGGTGGTGCCGGCGGCGCGGCCGAAGGCGGCCTCGATGTCGTCGGTGTTCGAGGGCTTGGCCAGGTAATGGCAGGCGCCGAGCTTGATGGCCTCGACGGCGGTGGCGATGCTCGCGAAGCCGGTGAGCACCACGATCAGCATCTCGGCGTCGTGCCGGTGCAGGATCTGCACGCAGGCCAGGCCCGAGGCCTCGCCGTTGAGCTTCAGGTCGACCACGGCGTAACCGGGTGAGGGGCCGTCGCCTTCTTCGAGCAGCGCTTCCACTTCCTCGAGGTTGCGCGCGTGCACGACCACGTAGCCGCGCCGCTCGAAGGAACGTGCGAGCGTGCGCGCGAAGGCCTCGTCGTCCTCGACGATGAGCAGCTGGCGGACCTCGGCGGTGGGGTCGGGTGTGAGGGTCATGGGCTGCTCGGGGCTGGGGGGGCGGCGTTGTCCGCGATGGCTGGGGCTTCCTCGTCTTCTTCGAGCACGATGGCCGCCAGCGGCAGCGTGATGGTCACGATGGCGCCGCCCTCGGGGCGGTTGCGCACGGCGACGCGCCCACCCAGTGTGCGCGCCACGTTCACGACCAGGAACAGGCCCAGCCCGCCGCCGGGACGGCCCTTGCTCGACTGGTAGGGCTTGCCGAACTCCGCGAGGATGGCCGGCATGAAACCGGGGCCCGCGTCGGTGACGGTGATGGTGAGCGCGTCGGCGTCGTGCGTGGCTTCCAGGCGCAGCCAGTGCGGGGAGGCCTCGAGCGCGTTGTCGAGCACGTTGCACACCATCTGCTTGATCGCCGAGTCGGAAACCATCGGCAGGTCTTGGCCGAACAGGTTCTCGTAGTCGAACTCTTCGACCGGGCGCGTGGTGCGCCATTCTTCGACGAGGTCGTCCAGGAAGGTGCGCACGGTGGTCTCTTCGGACGACTCGCCGCGCGTCTCGCCGGCCGACAGCAGGATGCCGCTCACGATGCTCTTGCAGCGCTGGATCTGCACTTCCATCTCGGCCACTTCCTGCAGCAGCTCGGGGTCGGAGCTGAAGTGCGGCAGCCGGCGCCAGTCGCCCAGGATCACGGCCAGCGTGGCCAGCGGCGTGCCCAGCTCGTGCGCCGCGCCCGAGGCCAGGAGGCCCATGCGCACGATGTGTTCTTCTTCCGACGCGCGCTGGCGCAGGTCGGCCAGCCGCGCGTCGCGCACGCGCAGGTTGCGGCTGATGCGGGTGATGAAGACCACCAGCAGCGCGGCGTTGAGCGCAAAGCACACCAGCATGCCCTGCACGTAGGGACTCCACAGGCCGCGGTCGTGGTCCAGCGGCAGCGGCAGCGGGCGCGAGAACAGCGCCAGGCCCGCAAAGCACAGGCCGGTGATGACCACGATGGTCCAGGTCGACCAGGCCTTGAGCAGCACCGCGCCCAGGATCACCTGCAGCAGGTACAGGAAGACGAAGGGGTTGGTGGCGCCGCCGCTGAGGTACAGCTGGGCCGTGAGCGTGGCCACGTCGACCAGCAGCGCGACGAACAGCTCGCCGTTGGTCACGCGGCCGTGGATGCGCAGGCGCAGCAGGCTCACCGTGTTGAACAGGGCGAGGCAGGTGAGCACCTGCAGCATGTGGTTCAGCGGCAGGCGGATGCCGAAGCCGTAGTGCACGACGAGGATGGTGGCGACCTGCCCGACGACGGCGAACCAGCGCAGCTGGATCAGCTGCTGCATGTTCTGGTGGCCGATGACGTTGTCCAGGCTCGCAACGCCCGCGCGCGGGGCGTGCAGCTCGCCGGCGACCGCGACGAGCTTGTCAGTCGCGGCGGACATCGGCGGGACCGGCGTGATCGGGGCGTGCGGCGTCGGCATGCGGTGCATTTTCGCCGCTGCCGCCGGGTGCCGCCTGCCGGCGCCTGTCGTCGCGCCACACGAACCACGCGGCGCCGAGCACCATCAGCGCCAGCCCGTACCAGGTGAGGGCGTAGACGAGGTGGCTGTTGGGAAAGGCGATGACGGTCAGGCCGCCTGCCGGCCAGGTCGGCGCGGCCTGCGCAGTCGCGGGCCCGGCCTCGGCATCGACGAAGTAGGGCGCCACGTCGCCCAGGCCGCGCGCGGCGGCAATGGCCTGCACGTCGCGCGAGAACCAGCGGTCGGCCGCGGGGTCGTTCGTGCGCAGGAAGCCGCCCTTCGGTTCGGTGAGGCGCAGCAGGCCGGCGACGGTGGTGTCGCCCTGGGGCTCGGGGGCGGTGCGCGCTGCGCGCTCGCGCGCCTCGGGCGGCACGAAGCCGCGGTTGACGAGCACGACGCTGCCGTCGGTGGTGCGCAGCGGGGTCAGCACCCAGAAGCCGGCACCGAGCCGGGTGCTGGCCTGCACCAGCGCTTCCTTGTCGTGGAGGAACGTGCCGCGAAGGCGCACGTGGGTGTATTCGTCGTCGGCCGCGTTGACCGTGGGCCATTCGGAGCGCGCCGGCGCGTCGGTGGCCGGGGCATGCACGCGCTGGTCGACGCGGGCGATGAGATCGAGCTTCCAGGCTCGGCGCTCGACCTGCCAGGTGCCGAGCGCGAGAAAGCCGGCGAAGGCGAGGACGGCGCAGACCGCCAGCGCCGCACGCGTGACAACCGAGCGCGGGCGGGCGGTCGATGCCATCAGGGCATGTTCTTCATGTCGTGGACCATGGCCGGCATCATGTTGGTGTTCATGTGATACATGACCCACAGCGACCCGGCCAGCGTGATGACCACGAGCACCAGCGTGAAGATCAGCGCCAGCATGTTCCAGCCGCCTTCCGACTTCGCGTCCATGTGCAGGAAGTACACCATGTGGACCACGATCTGCACCACGGCGAAGCCGAGGATGACGAGGGCGGTGGTGCTCGGGTTGGCGATCACCTTGCCCATCACGAGCCAGAACGGGATCGCGGTCAGGATCACGGCCAGCACGAAGCCGGTCATGTAGCCCTTGAAGGTGCTGTGGCTCACGGGGCCGTCGTCGTGATGGGCGTCATGCCCATCGTGTGCGCCATGGCCGTGCGCGTCGGTGTGTGCGGGGGCGCTCATGCCATCGATCCCATGAGGTAGACGAAAGTGAAGACGCCGATCCACACGACGTCCAGGAAGTGCCAGAACATCGACAGGCACATCAGGCGGCGGCGGTTGGCGGGGGTAAAGCCGTGCTTGGGCAGCTGGAACATCAGCACGACGAGCCAGATGATGCCGAAGCTCACGTGCAGGCCGTGCGTGCCCACCAGTGCGAAGAACGACGACAGGAACGCGCTGCGCTGCGGGCCGGCGCCTTCGTGCAGCAGGTGCGCGAACTCGTACAGCTCCAGGCCGATGAAGCCCAGGCCCAGCAGGCCGGTGATGCCCAGCCACAGCAGCACGCCGCCCATGCGCTTGCGCTGCATCTCGAGCATCGCGAAGCCGTAGGTGATCGACGACAGCAGCAGCAGCGACGTGTTCATCGCCACCAGAGGCAGGTCGAACAGGTCGGCGCCCGAGGGGCCGGCCGCGTAGCTGCGGCCCAGCACGCCGTACACCGCGAACAGGCAGGCAAAGATGAGGCAGTCGCTCATCAGGTAGAGCCAGAAGCCCAGCAGCGTGCCGTTCTCGGGATGGTGGTCCTCGTTGCGCACGTGGAACAGCTCGAACACCGGCGGCTTGCCCGTCAGGTCGCTGTGGGGGGGGG
>NZ_CALRZC010000351.1:0-5778 GCF_943372545.1 Variovorax sp. YR752
CTCGAGGGTCTTGGCGTACAGGCTCACGGGGAAGCACAGCACGAAGTAAAGCAGGGCCACGCAGCTGAACACCACGAAGGGCTGGAAGGTGGCGTTCGAAATCATGCTGCCGGCCTTGGTGAGTTCGACAAAGCCGATCACCGACGCCAGCGCCGTGCCCTTGATCACCTGCACCAGAAAACCGACCGTCGGTGCAATGGCGATCGTCACGGCCTGCGGCAGGATCACGTGGCGCATCTGCTCGCCGAAGCTCAGTGCCAGGCTGCCCGAGGCCTCCCACTGGCCCTTCGGAATCGAGGCCACGCAGCCGCGCCAGATCTCGGTGAGAAAGGCGCTGGTGTACAGCGTGAGCGCCACGCTCGCGGCGGTCCACGCCGACACGTCAATGCCGAACAGCGCGATGCCGAAGTAGGCGAGAAACAGCTGCATCAGCAGCGGCGTGCCCTGGAACAGCTGCACGTACAGGCCCACGGCCCGCTCGGCCGCCTTCCCGCCGCGCAGCCGCGCGAACAGCAGCAGCCCGCCCACGATGCCGCCGCCGATGAAGGCGATGAGCGAGAGCACGACGGTCCAGCGCAGCGCCATCAGCAGGTTGCGCAGGATGTCCCACAAAGAAAAATCGACCATGGTGAAAGTGCCTCGCGGTCAGCGGCCGAAGAAGAAGCGCGGCCCGGCCCAGTTGAGCAACCGGCGCAGCGCCACGGCCAGCGCGAGGTACAGCAGCGTGGCGACGATGAAGGATTCAAAAGCGCGGAAGTTGCGGCTCTGGATCAGGTTGGCCGCGTAGCTCAGCTCTTCGGTCGAGATCTGCCCGCACACCGCCGAGCCCAGCATCACGATGACGATCTGGCTCACCATCGCGGGCCACACCTTCTTGAGCGCGGGCGGCAGCACCACGCGCAAAAAGACCTGCGCCTTGCTGAGCGCCAGGCTCACGGCCGCTTCGATCTGCCCCTTGGGCGTGGCCTCGACGCCGGCGCGGATGATCTCGGTGGAGTACGCGCCGAGGTTCATCACCATCGCGATGATCGATGCCACCTCGGGCGAGAGCTTCACGCCCGCGGCCGGCAGGCCGAAGAAGATGAAGAACAGCTGCACGATGAAGGGCGTGTTGCGGATCAGCTCCACGTACGTGCCGGCGAGCGCGCGCAGCCACGTCGGCCCGCCCGACCGGGCCCACGCGCACAGCGTGCCCACGGCCAGCCCGAGCACGGTGCCCACGGCCGTGAGGCCGAGGGTCCACGCCACGCCGCGCAGCAGCAGCGGCCACTCGGCGAGCACGGCGCCGAAGTCGAATTCAATGCCCATGGCCGCGCCCTTCGATCAGACCGGCAGGTCGCCGGCCACCTTGCCGAGCCACTTCTTGGACATCGCGTCGAGCGTGCCGTCCTTCTTGGCGGCGGCAATGATCTCGTTGACCCGGGTCTTCAAGGCGGTTTCGCCCTTCGCGATGCCGATGAAGCAGGGGCTGTCTTTCAGCAGCAGCTTGAACTCGGCGCTCACCTTCGGATTCTTGGCGAGCATGTCGCCGGCCACCGCCGCGCTGGTGGCGATGGTTTGCGTCTGGCCGGCCACGAAGGCCGCGATCGTCGCGTTGTTGTCCTCGAAGCGGCGGTAGTCGACGTTCGACGGCGCCACCTTGTTCAGTTCCTGGTCTTCCATGGCGCCGCGCGTCACGGCGACGGTCTTGCCGGCCATGTCGGCAAAGCTGGTGAGCTTCATGCTCTTGCCCGCATACACGGCCTGGAAGAAGGGCGCGTAGGCCGCGCTGAAATCGATCACCTTCTCGCGCTCGACGTTCTTGCCGAGCGTGGAGATCACGAGGTCGGCCTTGCGCGTCTGCAGGTAGGGAATGCGGTTCGCGCTGGTCACGGGCACCAACTCGACCTTCACGCCGAGCTTGGTAGCGATGAGCTGCGCCATCTCGACGTCGAGGCCCTGCGGCTGCATGTTGCGGTCGACCGAGCCATACGGCGGGTAGTCGGTGGGCACCGCGATCTTGATGGTCTTGGCCTTGAGCACGTTGTCGAGCGCGTTCTGCGCCTGGGCGGCGCCGGTCGCGGCGAGCAGGGCGACGGAGGCCAGCGCGAGGGCGAGGCGACGGGAGGCGGAAGTGGTGAACGTGGTCATAGCAGGGCTCCTAGGTAGGTCGATGAATCGGTGGCGTCGTCGGCAGGCGCGGCCTTGCGGCGGCGCTTCGGCGTGGTGGCGGTAGTGGTGTTGTTCAGCGGCGCCAATGCATCGCGCAGCTGCGCGAGCGGGTCGGTGGGCGCCTGCACGCGCAGCGCCGACTGCACCGTGCCGATGTGTTCGGCCATCAGCGCCTCGGCGGCGGCGTGGTCGCCGCGCTCCAGCGCCGCGACGATCTGCACGTGGTCTTCGCACGACTGCACCGCATCGTGCGTGCTCTGGTAGAGCATGGCGATCAGCGTGGTGCGCGCGGTGAAGTCGCGCAGCGTGTCGGCCAGCAGCGTGTTGCCCAGGCACTCGGCCAGGCACACATGGAAGTCACCCAGCAGGAAGCTACGGTGGCCGACGTCGCTCTCTTTCAGTGCGGCCTTTTCACGCTGAAGGTGCGCCTTCAATTGGCGCAGAGCACTCTTGTCGATCTTGTCTGTGCTGCGGATGAGGCCGAGTTCGATCACGCGCCGCGCCTCGAAGGCCTCGCGCGCCTCGTCCTGCGAAGGCTCGATGACGAACCACCCGCGCCGCGCGCTCACCGTGACGATGCCGCGCGCGGCCAGCCGCGTGAGCGCCTCGCGCACGATGGTGCGGCTGCAGTCGAACAGCATCGCGAGCGGCTGCTCGCCCAGGCGCGCGCCGGGCGCGAGCTTCTGCGCCATCACCGCTTCGACGATGCGTGCACTGATTTCGGATGCGGAGATGGCCATAGGCCTGCATATCAGCAGCTTCTGTGCCAACTGGTATGCAAGCTGTGTGCACCGAAATGGATCGCGGTGCGTCTGCGGTGCGCGCTGCTACCGCTTGCCGAGCGCGCTCCGGGGCAGGGCCAGCAGCATGAGCAGCGCCGACAGCACCAGCGCGCCGCTCAGCACATACAGGCTGGCCGTGAAGCCGCCCGTGAGCGTCTTGAGCGCGCCGACCATCATCGGCGCCACCAGCCCCGCGCTGCCGCCGATGGTGCTGATGAGCGCAATGCCCGCCGCCGCGGCGCTCTTCGACATGAAGCTGCCGGGAATCGCCCACAGCACGGTGAAGGCACTCGAGATGCCCATCGACGCGAGCGCCAGGCACAGCACGGCGGCCACGGGGCTCTGCATGAAGAGCGTGGTCAGCGCCAGCCCGGTCGCGCCCGCGAGTGCGCCCAGCGCGAAGTGCCAGCGGCGTTCCTGGTGCCGGTCGGAGTGCCGCCCCACGACGATGTTGGCTGCAATGCCCGCGATGGCGGGAATCACCGAATAGAAACCGATCTGCAGCACGCTGAGGCCCATCGACTTCAGGATCGTCGGCTGCCAGAACGACAGCGCATAGATACCCAGGATGATCAGGAAGGACATGAAGCCGATCAGCCACACGCGCCCGTCGCGCATCGCCGCGCCGAAGGTGTGGCGCCCGGCGGCGCCGTGCGCGGCCTGGTCTTCGGCCAGCAGGCGTGCCACGCGCTGCTTCTCGGCCGCCGAAAGCCACGGCGCCTGCGCCGGGCTGTTCGACAGCGTGCGAAAGGCCATGACCCCCAGCAGCACGCTCGGCAGGCCTTCGAGCAGGAACAGCCACTGCCAGCCGCGCAGCGCCAGCACGCCGTCGAGGTGGGTCATCGTGAGCCCGGCGATCGGCCCTGCGACGATGGGGGCCGCGCCGAAGGCCATGAAGAACAGCGCAGTCGCCTGCGCGCGGCGGCGCGAGGGAAACCACAGCGTCAGGTAGAACAGCACGCCCGGCGCAAAGCCGGCCTCGAACACGCCGATGAGAAAGCGCAGCACGTAGAACTGCGTGGGCGTGGTCGCGAACATCATCGCCGCCGAGGCCAGGCCCCACAGGCCCATGATGCGCAGCAGCGTGGCGCGCACGCCGATCTTCGCGAGCATCAGGTTGCTCGGGATCTCGAACACCGCATAGCCGAGAAAGAAGATGCCGGCGCCCAGGCCGAACACCGCGTCGCTGAAGCCCAGCTAGTCCTTCATCTGCAGCTGCGCGTAGCCGACGTTGGTGCGGTCCAGGTAGTTCAGCACGTAGCAGGCGCACAGCAGCGGCATCAGCCGCCAGGTGATCTTGCGAAAGAGCGCGGCGTCTGCGCGCGCATCGGCCGAAGCCGGTGTGCGCGCGTCGGCGGCATCGAGGGTGGCGGTGTTCATCGGTGTGTCTCCTTCTTGTTTGGCTGTCGTGCGTGTGCCGGCGGGTCAGGCCCGCACGAGCGCGCCGAAGCTGGTTTCGCCCCACAGGTGGCTGGTCGGCGCGCCCGGAAAGAGCCAGTGCGGCGAGCACTCGGCCGATGGCACGACGTTGCTGAACCCGTGCAACGCCGAGGTGCCCGCGAGCGTCTTCTCGAGCACCATCGACAGGTACTGGTCGTTGCTGCTCTCCTGCGTGTTGCCGTTGAGGATCACTTCGGCGCCCGTGGCCTGCGCATAGCGGCGGATGCCGTTGTGGCGCGACTGCAGCGGCGCCCAGCTGTCGGCCGCCACACCGTTCTCGCTGCTCACGCGCAGGCCGTCGGCGCTGCGGTAGACCAGCGAGTGGTTGCCTTCGGTGTGCCCCGGCGTGTGGACCAGCGCGAGGCCCCGGCCGAGCTGCAGGCTGCCGTCGAAAGCGACGATGCGTTCCGTCGGCACCCCGTCCAGGCCGTGCGGGCAGTACCACTCCGCCTGCACGGGCAAGAGGCCCTGCACATTCGCGAGTTCCTGGCGATGCACCAGAAGCTTCGCGTTCGGCAGCAGCCCCGGCGCGCCCGCACTGCCGAGCCAGCGGCGCACGTCCTGCGTGTGCAGATGGTCGTAGGTGATGTAGTCGATCTGCTCGGGCGCCACGCCGCAGCTCGCGAGCGCCTGCAGCACGGTCTGGTAGACCGGCGCGATGGCCTTGTGCAGGAACTTCGGCGTCTGCTCGCTCAGGCGCTTGAAGTAGGGCGTTTCGTTGCCGGCCTCGAAGTCGGCCGGCGTGAAGAGCAGCGTGCGCAGCCGACCTTCGAAGTCGTCGTACTGGACGAGCACGGTGCGCGCCAGCAGATGCACCATGTGCGGCTTGAGCAGCTGCTGCGAGTACACGCCGGTGAAGGCGAACCACGCGGGGTACGGAATGCGCAGCAGGTTGAAGCTGCGCGCGAAGTGAACGGGCGGTGCGTCGAGCAGGCGTTCGCGCAGCGCTTCGGCGCCGTGGCGGATGGCGCGCAGGCGGTCTTGCGGCATGGCGGCATTGCGCGTGCCGTCCAGTTCGGTGATCTGCGCGAAGCCGGTGGGGTCGGGGTCTCGGGTCATGGTCGTCTCCTGTATTCGGCCGTGTTGGTTTTTCGACGTGCGGTGTCGTTCAGGGCGACGCTCCCGCCGACGGGGAGCCTTGCTCCGCGAATGTCCCCCGCCTTCGGCTCCTCCTTGATTTCGCTGCGCAAGGCACCCCATCGACGTGAGCGGTGAACAGTGCAGTCGTTGATCGGCTGAACACCAGCGCTGCGTCCCGTGCGCAGGGCACTGGGTGCTTCCCGCAGCGAAATCAAGACACCGTTGTGCTCGTCAAGGGCTGGTTGCCTTGAGGTAGTTCGCATCAAAGGGTTTTCGGGACCTCAGAACACCGTAGGCGATGGCCAGCAGCTTGTGCATGCAGGCC
>NZ_CALRZC010000352.1:0-5651 GCF_943372545.1 Variovorax sp. YR752
CCGGCTCGGCCGCGGCAAAGCTCAGCCAGGGCAGCGCGGCCCACAGCAGCGTGCCGGCGCCCATGCCGGCGAGGTAGCGCGGCACCCAGCGTGCCGGCGAAGGCCGCGGCAGCGCCGAACGCGAGCGCAGCACATGGACCCAGCGCAGCAGCGCCACGAGCAGCGCCAGCGCGATCCAGCCCTGGGTCTCGATCGGCCGGCCGAAGTGCCCGAGTGCCGCGGCGGCCGCCACGGCGAACGCGACGCCGGCGCCAAGCACCGTGGGCGCGGCACGCAGGGCGCCCGAGACGGCGCGCTCCTGCAAGGCCAGCGCCATCTCGTCGACCACGGGCGCCGTCTCCGCCAGCGCCGCAGGCACGGACGGCGGGCGCGACAGCAAGGCTGCCGCGTCGGCGCGTTCGCCGTCGGCGCGTGTGTCTGGAATGGCTGGCAGCGAGGTCAGCATCTGATTCTTCGGGCTGGCATCCGCGGGCAGCGAGCGTGTCGGTGATGAGGAAGTGACCTCTGCTGCGAGGCTATGTCACCCCGCGGTCTTCGGCACAAGCGGTGACAACTGAAGCCTGCCGGGCGTGACATCGGCACGCGGCGTCCGCCACGAAGCGGAGCCGTTGCAGGCAGGCGGGACTTTTCGCGTCATGTTCCGTTATGCTATTGCGACGCATTCGCATTCGTATCAACTGGGAAGGAAGACTCCGATGAGCCCGACGCCTGTCCACAAGTCCGCGCAGCTTCGACGCTCGCCCCTGCTGCTGGCCTTGCTGCTGGCGCTGCCTGCGGCCCCCGCCGCTGCGCAGAACCCCGGCGGGCCTCCCGCGGGTACGGCCGCGGGGCCGTTCTCGATCGCCGCCAAGCCGCTCGCCCAGGCCCTGGCCGACTGGGCCGCACAGTCGCGCCTGCAGTTCAGCGTGGCGCCGGAGCTGCTGGCCGGCAAGGTGTCGCCGGGCGTCTCCGGCAGCCTGGCGCCGATGCAGGCGCTGGACCGGCTGCTGACGGGCAGCGGCCTGGCCGCATTCGTGGAGGGCTCGACCGTCGTGATCCGGCCGGCCAGCGCCGAAGCCACGCTGCCGGCGATCCGGGCCACCGCCAAGGCGCTCACCCAGGACTCGTCGCTCGGCCATCTGGCCCGGCACAACACCAGCGGCGCGCTGGGCAACAAGGCGGTGCTGGACACGCCGTTCTCGGTCAGCGTCGTCGACAGCCAGGAGATGCTCGAGCGCGGCGCCCGGTCCATCGGCCAGATCTTCTTCAGGGATCCGTCGGTCTACACGCCGACGCCGTCGTCGTCGACCGACTGGTGGGGCACGCAGATCCGCGGCCTGGGCGTGCGCAACCACTACGTCGACGACATCCCGATGCTGCTGCACTGGGGTGGTGACTTCCCCACCGAGGTGGTCGAGAGCGTGGCGGCGCTCAAGGGACTGACCGGCTTCATGTACGGCTTCGGCGAACCCGGCGGTGCGCTGAGCTACCAGCTGAAGCGGCCGACGCCGACGCCCGAGACCTCGCTCGACATCGGCTACCGCAACCCGCGCCTGCTGTCGGTCCACCTGGACACCAGCCGTCGGCTCGGCGACGACACCGGCCTGCGCATCAACCTGGCCACCGAACAAGGCACGGCCTACAACGCTGCAGAGATCGACCGCAAGGTCGCATCGCTGGCGCTGGACAAACGCTTCGGCGCCTCGCTCGACTGGCGCTCGACGCTCGTCTTCGAGGACGGCCGGACCAAGGGCGAACCGTTCCAGTTCTACTTCAGCAGCTACGACGTCGCCGGCAGCGGCGGCCGCCTGCCGACACCCACCTACGACTACGACAAGGTCAACGTCGACAACGCCTACTACGACACCCGCACCGTGCTCGCCACCACCGGCGTGGCGTGGCGCATCGACGAGCGCTGGACGCTGCGCTACCAGGCCGGCCTCTCGCGCAAGGATCATCGTTCGAACAAGGCGTTCGCCAACCTGCTGAACGAAGCCGGCGACTACAGCGGCCAGATGTACAACTTCGCCGGGCAGCTCGACACGCTGTTCACCCAGGCCATGCTGCAAGCCACGCTGTCGGCCGCCGGCATGAAGCACGAGCTCGTCGGCGGGCTAGGCCTGCAGCGCAGCAAGGAGAAGTGGGGCAGCGACTGGTACTGGTCGAACGACTTCAACGGCAACATCAACGTCACCCAGCCGTTCCGGGTGACACGCACGCCGGACTTCTCGCTCGAGCCGGTCAGCGCCGACACCGCGCAGTGGTACGCCTTTGCCAGCGACACCGTGCACATCGGCGAGCACCTGCAGGCCATCGCCGGCCTGCGCTTCACCGACTACGACATGAAGGACATGGACGGCGACCCCGGCGTCGATTCGGGCTACCGCGTTCGCAAGGCCAGCCCCACCCTGGCGGTGATCTTCAAGCCCGACGCCGGGACCAGCGTCTATGCCAGCTACGTGGAAGGGCTCGAGCCCGGCACGCGGGTCGGCGCCGACTATGCGAACGTCGGCGAGCTGCTCGGCGCCACCGTCTCAAAGCAGCAGGAAGTGGGCATCAAGCACCAGTCGGGCGCGACCGACCTGAGCGCGGCCATCTTCCGCATCCAGCGTGCCAACCAGATGGACGATGTGCGCGACGGCCTGCGCTACCTCACCCAGGACGGCGAGCTGGTCTACGAAGGCGTCGAGTTGTCGGTGGCCCGGCAGCTCACGCGCAATCTCAACCTCGGCGTCGGCGCGATCTACCTCGACGCGGTGATCGCCAAGGTGTCCAGCGACAACGCGGCCGTCGAAGGCAACGCACCGTCGAACGCACCACGCTGGCAGATCGTCGGCAACACGCAGTACCGCGTGGCCGCTGTCGACGGGCTCAAGCTGCACGGCGACGTCCGCTACTTCGGCGCGACCTACGTCAGCGACGACAACCGCCTCGCCGTGCCGGCGCGCACCGTGGTCAATGCCGGCCTCAGCTACGACTTCAGGGCCAGGGACCGCGACTGGACGCTGTACGCCAACCTGAACAACGTCTTCAACCGGAAGTACTGGGCCAGCGGCGGCTGGTCGTCCGGCAACCTGGGCGAGGCGCGCAACCTGTCGCTGAACTTGCGGGCGCCGTTCTGACGCAGCGCCGGGCCGGCGAGGGCCGCGGCCCTCAGCGCCTGCGCATGCGCCGGCCCCAGGCCAGCGCATGCGGCGCGATCAGCAGCACGAAGGCCAGCGCCGACAGCGGCAGGCGCAGGTCACCGCGCACCGGCACCGGCCGTGCCAGCGCGGGGTCGCGCAAGGCCTGCGACAAGGCCTCGGCGCTGCGCAGCCGGTGGTAGGCCAGGCCGTTCTCGGCAGCAAGCAGGCGCAGGTAGGGTTCGCGCAGGCCGGACAGGTGCTCGCTGCCCGGCGTCGCACCGAGCCCGGCAGCCGCCGGCGCACTTCCCTCCTCGGTCATCGTCTCCTGGCCGACGCTGGCCCCGCGGCCCAGGCTACGCGGGTCGACCTGCGCCACCTCGTCGGCCGCCCAGAAGCCCAGCGGCCGGCCGATCGGGTCGAGCTTCGGAATCGGCGAGGGCCTGGCCTCACCGACACCGACGATCACGCCGGCCACCTCGCCCGGCTTGTCGTCGAAGCTCGGCCGGTGGCGCGCATTCAGCGGCGGCGACTCGTGGCCGTCGGTGACGAACACCAGCGAAGGCACCCGCGGCAGCGCCTTGGCCACGACGATGCCGCTGTGCAACCCCTTGGCGACCTCGCTGTTGCCCGACCAGGCCATGCGCCCGTCGATGCCGGCCAGCGAGGCGCGCAGTTCGGCCCGGTTGGCGCACACCTCGACCGGCGTGAACAGCAGGTAGCTGCGGTACTCGGTGAAGATCGCCCAGCCCAGCTTCGAGCCGCAGGGCAGTTCGCTCAGGGCATCGTGCAGCGCCCGCCTGGCGAAGGCCAGCCGCGCGGCCGGTTTGCCGTCGAGCTGCATGTCGGTCACGTTCATGCTCTGCGTGACGTCGATGACCACGACATGCTCGAACAGCGCACGCTTCCAGGGCAAGGTCGGCTGCAGGAAGCCGATGGCCAGCAGCAGCGCCGCCAGCGCGAGGGTCACGGTCTCCAGGCGAAGCCTCGGCAAGGGCATCAGGGCAGGCCCGGCGAGTAGCCGCGCATGGTGGTGGCGGCGCGCTCGGCGCTGCGCCGCGCGTCGGGCGGTTCCTCGTCGACCTCTTCGGGGTCGGGCACGAGGCGCTGCGCGCGCTCGAGGTTGTAGCGTGCCGGCCAGTCGTCGGCGTCGTGGCGCAGCACCTCGCGGTAGCCCTCCTTGGCCAGTTCGATCAGGGCGAGCGCCTGGCCGGGCTGGGCGCCGGCGCGCATCACGATGGCCTGGCGCATCAGCAGGTTGGCGCCGTTGTAGCGAGCGGCCTGGCCGATGGGCGTGTCGGCGTGCAGCGCGCCGTAGCGGTTCAGCGCCGCCTCGCCGGCGCCGCTGGCGGCCAGCGCCGCGGCGTGCGCGAAGCGCAGTTCGAGCGGCGCCTCGGGGTTCTCGGGCGGCAAGCTGCCACCGCTGATCTGGGCGTTGAGCGCCTCGTCACGCTGCAGCCGCCAGCCGTCGATCGCGGCCAGCACAGCCACGCCCGCCAGCGCGGCCCAGACGATCTTCAGCACCGTGCGGCGTTGGAGTGTGACTAGGCCCATCGGCGGATCTCCGTCAGGCGCACCGCCAGCAGCAGCAGCACCGCGGCCAGTGCCAGCGCATGCGCGTAGGGCGCCAGGTCGCGGCGCGGCACCAGTTCGTCGTAGGTGATCGGCAGCTTCTCCTGGCGATTGACGTCGTCGATGGCGCGCTGCAGCGCCCGCGAGTCGCTCGCTTCGTAGGCGCGGTACGGCGTCTCCAGCGAATTGAAGAAGCTGTTCAGCAGGATCTCGGGAATGCTCTCGGCGGCGGCGGCGGCGTCGGAGTCACCCTCGGCCAGCGTCAGCCCCGGGCTGTTGGCCGAGCGCAGGTAGAGCCAGTAGATCGACACGCGCTGCTTGCGCGCGAGCCTGGACAGGCGTTCGCGCGTGTCCGGGTCCATGCGGTCACCGCCGTCGGACACCAGCATGATGATGCGCGAGCCGTTGTAGGGCCGGCCTTCGAACATCTCGAGGCCGAGCTCGAGCGCGCGGCCGATGTTGGTCTCCGACAGGCCGCGGCCGATGTTGCCGGCGTCGATGGCGGCCTGGATCACCTCGCGCCTGGCGGTGAAGTCGAGCACGCGCATCGGCAGCGTGCTGAAGGCGATCAGCGCGAAGCGGTCGTCGGGCCGCTGCGCGGTGAACTCGGCGAGCAGCTGCCGCGCCACCTGGCCCTTGGGCTCGCGCAGCCGCGCCGGCGCCTGGCTGAAGTAGTACTCGAGCATCTCCGGGCTGTTGGCCGCGGCCTTGGGCGGCGCGCGGCCCGGTGCAAAGCCCTGGTCCATGCTGCGGCTGCGATCGAGCAGCAGCACGATCTCGGCGCCCTGCCCGACCCGCTCGACGTGGTACTCCGGCCGGTGCGGGCCAGCCAGCGCGAACAGCAGCGTGGCCAGCGCCAGTGAGGTGGCGCCGCGCAGCGCCCAGCCGATCGCCTGCGAGGCGTGGTCGCGGGGCGCCAGCGCCAGCCAGCCGTTGGACAGCGCGGCGCCCGCCGCTGCGAACAGCGGCAGCCCCGCC
>NZ_CALRZC010000353.1:0-5644 GCF_943372545.1 Variovorax sp. YR752
CGCGGGTTGGCTGGGTCTTCGTCGATCTTCTCGATGGGAACCAGCCGCGGGCTGCCAGCCGATGAGATCACCTCTCGTTGCCTGATGCGCAGTGGCTCGAGCGGCGCACGCACGGGCTCGTCGCGCAGCAGATTCAGCTGCATCGGCTGCAGTTTTGGCCAGGGCAGGCGCATGCGCGGATCGTGCCGCTGTCCATGCGTGGGCGGAAGAACGACCTCAAGAGCAGGTCTTGCGTCCCCGGAGATCTCAGAGGCTCTCGGATCAGCCCAGGAAGTCTCGCAAGGCGCGCACAGCCGAAACGAACGGTTTCAGTTTCGCGATCCGCGCCGCGCAAGTCGCGAGTCGTCGCGGGTTCGCCAATCGGTCATCGCTTCGGAAAGCTCTGCTCGTCAGATCTGCAGTGGTTGGCGCCCCCCTTGTTCGGTAGGCGCAGTTCAGCTGAGCGGCAGGAAGCAGCCGTGGCCCGTAGGGGTGGCAGGCAGTCCAGCAATGACCACCCCCGCCTCCAGTCAGCTGCACGCTCTCGCAGGCTCCCGCTCGGTGGCTTCAGGGCCACCCTAAGGGTTCAGCTTTCCAGCGATGAAGCCCCTGGCCGCTCCGCTGGCGTCCGGCTGGCCGGTCTGCTCGATAGCCCACCGCGGAACCGGCTCGCCGGCGTTGAGCTCACGGACATAGTCCAGCAACTGCTTCAAGTCCGAGAACCGAAGTTCGACTCGCATACGCTGCTCGGCCGCTGTGATATCGAATCCGACGATCTGCACGCCCGAAACCTGCACTTGCTCCATCGCTTTCAAGGCAGCGGGCCATGCCGCTTGCCGCTCCGTCAACATGCGCCTCGCGCTCTCTTCGTAAGCAGGACGAAGTGGCGCTACGGCTGGAACGGGCTCCGGGAGGCGTGACTGCATTGCGACCACTTCCTTGCGCAGATGCTCGACACCACGGTATTCGCTCCAGGCGAAGACGCCCAGCCCTGCCGCTGCGATCCACAGCAGCCCCACGAGCGTCCACATCCATCGTGGCGGCCGGGTTGGACGACGAAAGTTGACGTCGATGCGCCTCACGAGCATCGCTCCGCAGTGGCGCTGAAGGGTACGTTTGCGAGGCGTTGGCGCTTCTCGGTACCGGCTGCAGTCTCCACGCGGGCCCAGGCCGCGATCCAGGCCTCTCCCTCCAGGGCCGCCGAAACGCTCAGACGCGCCACCGTGCTCGACGCCTCCGTAGCATCGGCCGCCGCGAGACTGCTCGCGAGCGTCCACGAATCACCAACGCCGCCGAGAACAGTCAACGAGTCTGGTTCGCGCACGGCAATCAATGAGACTCTGGCGTTGCGCTCCACCAGTTCGTTGGCGGTCGCGCTCCACCAGGGGCGCACCGACCTCGGCAACCCCACCCGTGAAGCCTTGCCCAGCAACATCTCGTGCAGATCGGCCCGGATCACGATTGCCAGCGTCGAGCGGCGCACATCCCAGCAGTCCAGGTGCACCAAGCACGGTCCGGCCAGCCCCGTCGCATCGCCGGCCATGCTCAAGGCGATCTTGCTGGCTTCGTCTTCGCTGCGAACGCCCGGAAGTGGCGGAAGCAGGAATGGCCGCGCGAGAGAGCCGGACAGCCAAACATGCACGCCTCGAACCCCAACCTTTGAGGTTGATGTCTGAACCGAGTCAACGGCCCATTGCCAGCCCTGCTCCACGGAAACCTGCTCTGACCAGGACACCTCGTGCCCCGGCAGCGAGACCGCTGCCGAGCTCTCCCCTAGGTAGACGTGGACGGGGCTACTGCCAGCCCACCACACGCTTGACCTCTTCCATCGTCGTTCGTCCACGTGCCACGTGTTGGGCCGAGAGTTGAAGCAAAGTAGACCCGGCGCGTTGCTGCGCCAGCCGGCGAACCTCGGAAACAGGCGCGCCTTCGGTCACCGCATCGCGAAGCGAGTCATCCACTTCGTGGATCTCGGCGATCACGAAGCGCCCGCCGTAGCCACTGCCGTGACAAGCCGCGCAGCCGACTGCGGATGGCACGGCATCGACGGCGTCGAAGCCCTGACTCGTCAGCCAGCCACGTTCCCGCTCCGTGGGCGGACGCATGGCGCAGCACGCGCTGCACAGTTGCCGCACCAACCGCTGGACGACGACCCCATTGAGCGAAGACATGAACCCGAACATGTCCAGGCCGAAGTGGCGGAATCGCCCCATGATGTCGGCCATGCCATTGGCGTGCACGGTCGTGAACACCAGGTGCCCCGTCAACGCCGACTGCACGGCGATCTCGGCCGTCTCGGCATCACGGATCTCGCCCACGAGAATCCGATCGGGGTCGTGCCGCAGGATCGAGCGCAGGCCCTTGGCAAAGGTCAGCCCCTTGCGTTCGTTCACGGGGATCTGCAGGACCTGCGGCAACTCGTACTCGACAGGGTCCTCGATCGTGATGATCTTCTCCAAGCCGGTGTTGATCTCGCTGAGCACGGCATAGATCGTGGTGGTCTTGCCGCTGCCGGTCGGCCCGGTCACGAGCAGCATGCCGTTGGGACGTTCCGCGAGTTCGCGGATGCGGTCGGCGCTCGGTGCGTCGAACCCGAGAGCTCCCAGCGTGACGGAGGCGTCGCGCGTGCGAAGCTGGGCCTTGTCCAGCAGCCGCAGCACGATGTCTTCGCCATGGATGCTCGGCATCACCGACACGCGCAGGTCGATCGAACCCTCGGCAAGCTGATAGCGGAAGCGGCCATCCTGCGGAAGCCGGCGCTCGGTGATGTCGAGCTGCGCAAGGACCTTGATGCGCGATATCGCCTCCTGAGCGCGCGCACTTCCTTCGAGGCGCGCGAAGCTAGACATGACCCCATCGAGCCTGAACTTGACGGTAACGCCCGAGCGGTCGCACTCGAAGTGAATGTCGCTGGCGCCGTCGCGGTACGCGGCGCGGATGGCGTCGTGGACAAAGGCGACGATCGGCCCGTCGGCTTGCAGAGCCGCGTCGACGGTCGGCAACAAGGCGTTGGCCTGGCGGGACGCGCCTGGCGCGTCGCCGACCCAGCCTTCGAAGTCGCCACGGCGGACGGCCAACAACGGCAAGCTGGCACCGACACGGCGGTTCACACGCTGGATGGACGATTCGTCCCACGGGTCCTCCGCGGCAAGCCAGCGTCGCTGGCTTGTGTCGGCCAACACGACACACCGGTGCGCGACCGCATCCGCCTTCGACCATTGCGAAAAGTCCGGCTGAAGCTCGGTGCCGACCACGAACATCGCAACACCCGCCTGCTGCGGCAGCACTTTGGCCATGTCGTTCCGGGCAGCAAACGCCGTCCGCAGCAGCGCGTCCAGCGCCGACCCATTGCCGGCACGATGCTGTTCGCGCGCCTGCTGGATCGCCAGTCGCAGCGCAGTGGTCATCGCAGGCCTCCGGCGATGTCGAAGATCGGCATGTACATCATGACCACGATGCCACCGACCACCAAGGCCACGACCAGCAGCAACAGCGGCTCGACGAGGCGTGTGGCGCGCTCCACGAAGGTCTCGAAGATCTGGGCATGGCGCTGGGCGATGGTGGCGAGCACCCGGTCGAAGTTGCCGCTGCGTTCGCCCACGGCCAGCAGACGTTGCGCCAGTGGATCGGCCAGACCGGCGTTCGCAAACGACTCGGCCACGCTCTTGCCCCGCGAGATCGACGCGCGAGCCTGGGCGATTCCTTCCTCGTGGCGACGGCCCAGCCCAAGTGCTTGCCCTACGGCCAGAGCCTCTTCGAGGGGGTAGCCGCCGCGGAACATCAGCGCCAGTGCCTGGTAGAGCTTGGCATGGCTGAAGTGTTTCTTTCCACGGCGCAGCACCGGTACCGCCTCAATGAAGGCCTCACCCCATGTCCGCCAGAGCCCCCTTCTCCACAGCACCACCATCAGCGCAGCGAGAACGATCAGGCCGCCGAGCACGAGCGGCAGGTCGCGGCCGAGTGCATCGCTGATGCCCAGCAGAACCTGTGTCGGCCAGCTCACGGCGCCTTTGAAGTTCACGTACATCTTCGAGAAGCGCGGGATCACGTAGACGAGCAGGAACATCGTCACGAGCAGTCCGAGCGACACAACCACCGCTGGGTACACGGCCGCACTGACCACCTGGCGCCGCAGCCTAGCGAGCAATTCGTCATAGGCCAGGTAGTCCTCCAACGCCGTGGGCAGAGTGCTGGTGCGTTCACTGGCGGTGACGCTGGCGATCAGCACCTTCGGGAAGTACCCCGAGGCGTCCATCGCATCGGAGAGGGGTTTGCCTTCACGCAGTGACTTCAGCAATGCTGACTGAACCTCGGCACGCGCGCTGCCCACCGATTGGGCTTCGAGCGTCTCCAGCGCCTCCACCACGGTCATGCCGGCCAGCAGCAGCGTCCGGAGTTCCCTGCACCACCACGCCACGTCGAAGGGAATCTTGGCCTTGAAGCGGAAGACGCCGCTCGCTTCGGCCGGCCGAACCTCCAGAACCACATGCCCTTGCTCGGACAGCTGGCGGCGCAGCGCCTCGGCATCGTGCGCGCGAGCCGATTCCTCGACCACACCTGCGCGGCGAGCGTCGAAGTAGCGGACCATGAACTCGGAGGCGGCCATGGCGGCGTTCAGCGCGAGAGGTCGGCGTCGTCGCCCGTGCCGCCCGGCGCGCGATCGCGGCCGTAGCTCAGCAAGTTGTAGTCCTTGCCATCGGTGCCGGGGGACCGGTACTGGTAGGGCATGCCCCAGGGGTCGGGCGGCACATCGCCCTGCAGATAAGGGCCTCGCCATCGCGGCTCGTCGGACGGCCGGGTGGTCAAGGCACGCAAGCCCTGGCCACCCGTCGGAAAGCGGCCCGTGTCGAGACGGTAGGCCTGGAGCGCCTTGTCAAAGGCGTCCATCTGAGCGCGGGCGGCCGTCGCCTCGGACCGGGATACCTGCCCCAGGAAGCGCGGCGCCACGATGCCCGTTAGCAACCCGATGATCAGGATCACGACCAGCAGCTCGAGCAAGGTGAAGCCCGACATCTGCTTCCCACTGCGGATATGGCATGCATGCTTCATGGCTGGGCCGGAACGACGAACTTCCATTGGTCATAACGCTCGGTCTGCGGCAAGGAGATGCGGCCCAGCCGCAGGTCGCGCCGTTGCAGAGGCGTCTCCGTGCTGGTCGAGAACACACCCATCACACCACCGCCGGGCGCAGCGATCAGTCCCCAGGGCGCCTCGGGCTGCAGTGGGTCGGCATACAGCCGACGCAGGTGCCGCTTGGTGCCGGCGAAGCGAGTGTCGAGCACCAAATCGCCCAGCGACATGGGCCACTGCTTCATCGCCCCCGGCGACGCCTCCCGATAGCTGGCGATGGCGTCGCCGTACAGCCGCCCGATGCGCAGCAGTTCTTCCTCACGCTCACGCTTCACGCGATCGGACCAGCTCGGCCCCACCACCGAGAGCCCGAGCGAGAACAGCACCAGCGCAGCCAGCACCCAGACCAGCGTGAAGCCCCTCTCTCCACGCGCAACACCGCTACCACGCCGCATAGGCACTCCCATCCTTCGCCCGCCCCGCGGCGCCGCTGCGCACATCGGCCACGGCGCCTTGCCGGCCGCGCGGCGCCACCACCACCCAGGAGTCGGTGCGGGCGGTGACCGGGGCGAGCGGCACCTGCCGCGGGTAGCGC
>NZ_CALRZC010000354.1:0-5605 GCF_943372545.1 Variovorax sp. YR752
CCGCCGCGGCCGCTAAGTCCTCGCGACACAAGGCCGCCACGCTTCGCGGGCTACAATCCGAAACTTTGCCAAGTTATTGATTCAGGAGAAGAATTCATGGCGCTCGAACGCACCCTTTCGATCATCAAACCCGACGCCGTCGCGAAGAACGTGATCGGCCAGATCTACGCCCGCTTCGAAGGCGCCGGCCTGAAGATCGTCGCGGCCAAGATGGTCCACCTCTCGCGCGGCGAAGCCGAGCAGTTCTATGCCGTGCACAAGGCCCGCCCGTTCTTCAAGGACCTGGTCGACTTCATGATCTCGGGCCCGGTGATGATCCAGGCGCTCGAGGGCGAGAACGCAATCGCCAAGAACCGCGAGCTGATGGGCGCGACCGACCCGAAGAAGGCCGAGAAGGGCACCATCCGCGCCGACTTCGCCGACAGCATCGACGCCAACGCAGTGCACGGCTCGGACGCGCCGGAAACCGCCGCCGTGGAAGTGGCGTTCTTCTTCCCCGGCATGAACGTCTACTCGCGCTGAACGACGTGGAACGGGTCAACCTGCTCGATTTCGACCGGGACGGGTTGACTGCGTTCGTCGAACAGCTCGGCGAGAAGCGCTTTCGCGCCACGCAGCTGTTCCGCTGGATCCACCAGAAGGGCGCGTCGGATTTCGACACGATGAGCGACCTGGCGCGTTCGCTGCGCGACAAGCTGCGCGACCGGGCCGAGGTGCGTTCGCTGCCGGTGGTCGGCGAGCATGTGTCGGCCGACGGTACGGTGAAGTGGCTGTTCGACGTCGGTGCTGGCAACGCCGTCGAGACCGTCTTCATCCCGGAGGCCGACCGCGGCACGCTGTGCGTGTCGTCGCAGGCCGGTTGCGCGGTGGGTTGCCGCTTCTGCTCCACCGGCCACCAGGGCTTCAGCCGCAATCTCGCCACCGGCGAGATCCTCGCGCAGCTCTGGCACGCCGAGCACGCGCTACGCGCACGCCTGGGGCTGAAGGAGGGCGAGCGCGCCGTCACCAACGTGGTGATGATGGGCATGGGCGAGCCGCTGCAGAACTATGCCGCGCTGGTGCCTGCGCTGCGCACCATGCTCGACGACCACGGCTACGGCCTGTCGCGCCGCCGCGTGACGGTGTCGACCTCCGGCGTGGTGCCGATGATCGACCGCTTGCGCGAGGACTGCCCGGTGGCGTTGGCGGTGTCGCTGCACGCGCCGGACGATCCGTTGCGCGACGAGCTGGTGCCGCTGAACCGCAAGTACCCGCTGGCCGAGCTGCTGGCGGCGTGCCGCCGCTATCTCGACGCGGCGCCGCGCGACTTCATCACCTTCGAGTACTGCATGCTCGACGGTGTCAACGACAGCGATGCGCAGGCGCGCGCGCTGGTCAGGCTGCTCGTCGAGGATCAGTCCACGGCGGTGTCTTGCAAGATCAACCTGATTCCGTTCAACCCGTTCCCGGCCTCGGGCCTGCTGCGCTCGCCCGCACCGCGCGTGCAGGCTTTCGCCGCAGTGCTGCAGCGTGCCGGCATCGTCACCACCGTGCGCAAGACGCGCGGCGACGACATCGATGCCGCTTGTGGGCAGCTCGCCGGCGAGGTGCAGGACCGCACACGTGTGCACGAGCGCCTGGTGCGCGCCCCGGTGAAGGTGCTGCGGCGCGCGGCGACTATGCAGGAGACCAAGGCATGAAGGGCATTGCCCGCGGGTGTGCGATGGTCGCGCTGGCCTGGCTGGCCGGCTGTTCGACCACCACGACGACGACGTCCGGCCCGGTCAGCGACGTCCGGCCGTTGCAGCCGGCGCCGGAAGAGGCCGATGCGAAGCGCCGCGCCCAGGTGCGGCTGGAGCTGGCCACTGCGTACTTCGGGCGCAACCAGATGGACGTGGCGCTGCAGGAAGTCAACCGGGCGCTGGCTGCCGACCCGAACCTCGTCAACGGCTACAACCTGCGCGGTCTGATCAACGCCAGCCTGGGCAAGGATCAGGCCGCCGAGGACGACTTCCGCCGCGCGCTGACGATCAACCCGCGCGACGTCGACGCCCTGCAGAACTTCGGCTGGTACCTGTGCCAGCACAAGCGCTACGCGGAAGGCAACGCGCAGTTCACACAGGCGCTGGCGGTGGCGCAGCGGCGCGATCCCTCGCGCATCCTGCTGGCGCAAGGGGTGTGCCACGCCTTCGCCGGCCAGCTCGACGAGGCCGAGAAGGCGCTGCAGCGTTCCTACCAGGCGGACCCGAGCAATCCGTCGACGTCCGTGAACCTGGCAGAGGTGCTGCTGCGCCGCGGCGAGGCAGAGCGCGCGCGTTTCCACATCCGCCGCGTCAATGCCAATCCGTCCTACGTCAGCGCGCAGACGCTGTGGCTGGCGGCGCGCATCGAGCACAAGCTGGGCAACAAGACCGGTGTCCGGGACCTGGGCAACCAGTTGCTCAGTCGCTATCGCGAGACGCGGGAGGCGATAGCGTTCGAGCGAGGACAGTTCGATGAGTGAGACCGCGGCCGACGTGCCGACACCCGGGCCGACCACGGCCGGCGGACTGCTGCGCCAGGCGCGCCAGGCGCAGGGCATGCACATCGCCATGCTGGCTGCCGCGACCAAGGTGCCGCAGCGCAAGCTCGAGGCGCTGGAGAACGACCGCTTCGACGAACTGCCCGACGCGACCTTCACCCGCGCACTGGCGCAGACGGTGTGCCGCACGCTGAAGATCGATCCGGCTCCGGTGCTGGCGCTGCTGCCGCGGCTGCCCGGCCAGCGGCTGGAGCATGTCGGCGAGGGCATCAACGCGCCGTTCCGCGAGCGCTCGGCGCCGGCGCAGAGTGGCGACTGGTCGTTCATCGGCTCGCCCGCGGTGTGGGCGCCCCTGCTGCTGTTGCTGGTCACCGCGGCCGTCTACTTCCTGCCGGCCGGCATCGTCACGCTGCCGATATCGGGCCCGGCCTCGGCCCCCGCGGCGACGGCGGCGCGTGTCGTCGAGCCGCTGGCGGCGCCCGAGGTGCCGGCGTCGGCTGCCGTGCAGCCGCCGGCGTCACCGGCATCGGTGGTCGTCGAGACGGTGCATTCCGCCCCGGCGGTGCCCGACGACGCCGCAAGCGTCGCGGCGGTGGTCGCGCCGGTGGCCGGCGCGCTGCAACTGCGCGTCAGCGCCGAGTCGTGGGTCGAGGTGATCGACGGGCGCGGCCAGCCGCTGCTGTCGCGGCTGCTGCAGCCGGGCGAGGCGGTGGGCGTGGACGGCGTGGCGCCGATCCGCCTGACCATCGGCAACGCCAGTGCCACGCAGGTGTCGTTCCGCGGCAAGCCGGTCGAACTGACCGGCGCCACGCGCGACAACGTGGTGCGCATGGAACTGAAGTGATCGGACCGGCATGAACGACCCGCGCGAAACCCTCGACGAGTTCATCGAACCGGCACGCCCGGCACAGCGGCGTTCGCACCAGGCCGTCGTGCGCTGGGGCGCGCGCGAGGTGACGATCGGCGGCGGCGCGCCGGTGCGCGTGCAGTCGATGACCAACACCGACACCGTCGACGTGATCGAGACGGCGATCCAGGTCAAGGAGCTGGCGATCGCCGGCTCGGAGATGGTGCGCATCACGGTCAACACGCCTGAAGCCGCGCAGGCCGTGCCGCACATCCGCGAGCAGCTCGACCGCATGGGCATCGACGTGCCGCTGATCGGCGACTTCCACTACAACGGCCACCGCCTGCTGACCGAGTTCCCGGCCTGTGCGCAGACGCTCAGCAAGTACCGCATCAACCCGGGCAACGTCGGCAAGGGCGACAAGAAGGACAAGCAGTTCGCCCAGATGGTCGAGGTGGCGGCGAAGCACGGCAAGCCGGTGCGCATCGGCGTCAACTGGGGCAGCCTCGACCAGGAACTGCTGGCACAGATGATGGACGAGAACGGCCGCCTGGCCGAGCCGCACGAGCCGCAGCAGATCATGTACCGCGCCATCATCACCTCGGCGGTGGAGTCGGCGCGCCGCGCCGAAGAGATCGGCCTGCCGCCGGAGCAGATCATCCTGTCGTGCAAGATGTCCGGCGTGCAGGACCTGGTCAGCGTCTACCGTGCGCTGGCCAGGCGCTGCAACTACCCGCTGCACCTGGGCCTGACCGAAGCCGGCATGGGCACCAAGGGCACGGTGGCCTCGACCGCCGCGCTGGCGCTGCTGCTGCAGGACGGCATCGGCGACACCATCCGCGTCAGCCTGACGCCGCAGCCCGGCGAGGCACGCACGCAGGAAGTGGTGGTGGCGCTGGAGATCCTGCAGTCGCTCGGCCTGCGCGCCTTCAACCCGAGCGTGACCGCCTGCCCCGGCTGCGGCCGCACCACCAGCACCACGTTCCAGGAACTGGCCAAGCAGATCGACGACTTCCTGCGCGCGCAGATGCCGGTGTGGAAGAGCAAGTACCCCGGCGTCGAGACCATGAAGGTCGCGGTGATGGGCTGCATCGTCAACGGCCCCGGCGAGAGCAAGCATGCCGACATCGGCATCAGCCTGCCCGGCACCGGCGAGGCGCCGGCCGCGCCGGTGTTCATCGACGGCGAGAAGGCGCTGACGCTGCGCGGCGAAGGCATCGCGCAGGAGTTCCACCGCATCGTCGAGGACTACATCGAGAAGCGCTTCGGCTCGGCCTCCGCGGTCTGAAGCGCAGCCCCATCCGAACGGCCTGCCGCCAGCGCGCGGCAGTGCCCACGCTGAATCGAACTCAATGGCTGAACCCATCCGCGCCGTCAAGGGCATGAACGACATCCTCCCGCCGGACTCCGCGCGCTGGGAGTGGCTCGAGGACAGGATCCGCGCGCTGATGCAGCGCTACGGCTACCTCAACGTGCGCACGCCGATCGTCGAGCCGACGGCCCTCTTCGTGCGCGGCCTCGGCGAGGTGACCGACATCGTCGAGAAGGAGATGTACTCCTTCGAGGACTCGATGAACGGCGACCGCCTGTCGCTGCGCCCGGAGAACACCGCCGGCGTGGTGCGTGCGATGACCGAGCACTCGCTGCTGCGCGACGGCGGCCGGCGCCTGTTCTACATCGGGCCGATGTTCCGCCACGAGCGGCCGCAGAAGGGTCGCTCGCGCCAGTTCCACCAGTTTGGCGCCGAGGCGCTGGGCTATGCCGGGCCGGACGTCGACGCCGAACTGATCCTGATGCTGCGCGCGCTGTGGCGCGAACTCGGCATCGTCGAGGATCGCGACGTCAAGCTCGAGCTGAACAGCCTCGGCCAGCCGGCCGAGCGGCTGGCGCACCGCGCCGCCCTGATCCAGTATTTCGAAGCCCACGCGGGGCAGCTCGACGAGGACGCCAAGCGCCGCCTGCACACCAACCCGCTGCGCATCCTGGACAGCAAGAACCCGGCGATGCAGGCGCTGATCGAAGCCGCGCCGCAACTGCCCGACTTCCTCGGTGCCGAGTCGCTGGCGCACTTCGACGCAGTGCGCGCCGTGCTGGACGCCGCGGGCCTGGCCTACCGCCTCAACCCGCGCCTGGTGCGCGGCATGGACTACTACAACCTCACCGTGTTCGAGTGGATCACCGACAAGCTCGGCGCCCAGGGCACGGTGTGCGGCGGCGGCCGCTACGACGGGCTGATCGAACAGCTCGGCGGCAAGCCG
>NZ_CALRZC010000355.1:0-5558 GCF_943372545.1 Variovorax sp. YR752
ATCATCAGCCTGCTGCTCGACGAAGCCGGGTTCTTCGAGTGGGCTGCCCTGCACGTGGCCCGCTGGGGGCGCGGCAACGGACGGCGGCTGTTCGCCTTCATCGTGCTGCTGGGCGCCGCGGTGTCGGCCCTCTTTGCGAACGACGGCGCGGCGCTCATCCTCACGCCCATCGTGATGGCGATGCTCGTGGCGCTCGGCTTCCGGCCCGCCGCCACGCTCGCCTTCGTCATGGCGGCGGGCTTCATTGCCGACACAGCCAGCCTGCCGCTGATCGTGTCGAACCTCGTGAACATCGTGTCGGCCGACTTCTTCAAGATCGGCTTCAACGACTACGCTGCGGTGATGATCCCGGTGAACCTCGCCGCGGTCGCGGCCAGCCTTCTGGTGCTGATGCTGTACTTCCGCCGCGACATTCCAGCGAGCTACGACGTGGCACAACTCAGGGACCCCGTCGAAGCCATCCGTGACCCGGCCACCTTCCGGGCCGGCTGGGTCGTGCTGGTGCTGCTGCTCGTCGGCTTCTTCGGGCTGGAGCCGCTGGGCGTGCCGGTCAGCGCCGTGGCGGCCGTGGGTGCGGTCATTCTTCTGGCCGTGGCTGCGCGCGGACACGTCATCAGCACGCGCAAGGTGCTGCATGGCGCGCCGTGGCAGATCGTCGTCTTCTCGCTGGGCATGTACCTCGTGGTCTACGGGCTGCGCAACGCCGGGCTGACGGGCCAGATCTCGTCGCTGCTCGACATGTTCGCGCAAGGCGGCGTGTGGGGTGCCGCCATGGGCACCGGCTTCCTGGCCGCAGGACTCTCATCGGTCATGAACAACATGCCGACCGTGCTGGTGGGCGCGCTCTCCATCGACGCGTCGGGTGCCACGGGCCTCGTGAAGGAAGCCATGATCTACGCCAACGTCATCGGCTGCGACCTGGGCCCCAAGATCACGCCGATCGGCAGCCTGGCCACGCTGCTGTGGCTGCACGTGCTCGAGAAAAAGGGCACGACCATCGCCTGGGGCTACTACTTCAAGGTCGGCATCGCGATGACGCTTCCCGTGCTGGCCGTCACGCTGGCCGCGCTCGCGTTGCGCCTCAGCCTCGGCTGACCCCTTTCATTTTTCTTTCGTCCACCGAGATTCCCATGAGCGACATCACGATCTATCACAACCCCGCCTGCGGCACGTCGCGTAACGTGCTCGCGCTGATCCGCAACACGGGCGACGAGCCCACCGTCGTCGAGTACCTGAAGACCCCGCCCGACCGCGCCACGCTCACACAGCTGATCGCCGCGATGGGCGTGCCCGTGCGCGATGTGCTGCGCCAGAAAGGCACGCCGTACGACGAACTGGGCCTTGGCGATCCGACGTGGAGCGATGCACAGCTCATCGACTTCATGTTGCAGCACCCGATCCTCATCAACCGCCCCATCGTCGTCACGCCGCTGGGCACGCGCCTGTGCCGGCCGTCCGAGGCCGTGCTCGACATCCTGCCGAAGCCGCAGCAAGGCGCTTTCTCCAAGGAAGACGGCGAAGCCGTGATCGACGCGAAAGGCCAGCGTGTCGCCAATCCCTGAACTCCCCCACATCGACGCCGACGCGTTCCGCGTCCCCAGCCTGCAGGAGCTTCTGCCCACCGCACGCGCCACGCATGCGCCGCGCATCCTGCTGCTGTACGGTTCGCTGCGCGAGCGCTCCTACAGCCGCCTGCTGACCGAAGAGGCTGCGCGCCTGCTGCGCGCGATGGGCGCCGAGCCCCGCATCTACGACCCGCGCGGCCTGCCCTTGCCCGACGGCGAGCCCGAAGACCATCCGAAGGTGCAGGAGCTGCGCGATCTCGCGCAGTGGGCCGAGGGCATGGTGTGGACCTCGCCCGAGCGCCACGGTGCCATGACCGGCATCATGAAGGCGCAGATCGACTGGATTCCGCTGGCCGTCGGCTCCGTGCGGCCCACGCAGGGCAAGACGCTCGCGGTGATGGAGGTGTCGGGCGGCTCGCAGTCGTTCAACGCGGTGAACCAGCTGCGCGTGCTGGGGCGATGGATGCGCATGATCACCATCCCCAACCAGTCGTCCGTGGCCAAGGCCTTTCTCGAGTTCGACGACGCAGGCCGCATGAAGCCCTCGCCCTACTACGAGCGCGTGGTCGACGTGATGGAAGAGCTGGTGAAATTCACGCTGCTCACGCGCGACTGCGCGGACCACCTGGTCGACCGCTACAGCGAGCGGCGCGAGAGTGCGGAAGCACTGTCCAAGCGGGTCAACCTGCGCAGTATTTAGATACAAGCCAGGCAAGCTTCTTGCAACGGGGACGCCCGTTGCCCGGGCAATTCCCATGGCGGCGCGCGGCGCACCGACGTAGATTCCAGCGTAGAACTTGAGCGTCCGTCGCCGTCGCTTTCCCCCACTTTGGCCCCGCAGGAGTGTCCATGGACGCATGGTCGAGTCAGCAACTGTCCCCGCTGTACAGACGCGAGGTCTTCCGCTCGCGCGAGGCCGAAGAGACCGACGCGCGCGTGGCCCGCGAACTGAAGCCGCACCGCAGCGCGTGGGGCGCGGGCGATGTCGATGCCATCTTCTGCCGCGCCGAGATGAGCGCACTGTCGCTGTGCATCCTGCGCTACGGCTGCGACGTCGACATCGAGCCCGACGCGCTCGGCAACTTCGTGCTGGTGCAGATGCCCTTGCGCGGCCACGCTGAGATCCACACCGGCGGGCAGACGCTGCAGATCCACCCCGGGCAAGGCGCCATCATTTCCGCCCACAAGCCGGTGCGCCTGCGCTGGCATGCCGACTGCGAACAGCTGATGCTGAAGATCGAGCTCAGCCGCCTGCAGGAGGTCGCGCGCCATGCCTTCGCGCTGCGCGGCACCGACACCGTGGGCGAGATCGATTTCGACATGCCCCTTCGGCTCGACGACGCGGCGGGCACGCAGTGGTGCCGCATGGTCGCGAGCCTGGCTTCGCTGCTGCCGGCGAACGAGTTCGAGCGCTACGACCCGCGCTGGCTCGCGCACTGCGAAGACAACCTCATGCTCTACCTGCTGTGCCACCGGCCGAACTCGGTGCTGCAGCGGCATGCCGACGCGCAGCGCGGCACCGAGGAAACCAGCCTGCGGCAGCTGCGGCGCGCCGAAGAGCTCATGCGCGAGCGGCTCGATTCGCTGCTGTCGCTCGAAGACGTGGCACAGGCCGCAGGCGTCACGCGCCGCGGCCTCGCCCTGCTCTTCCGGCGCTACCGCGACCTCTCGCCCGGCGAAGTGCTGCGCAACATGCGCCTCGATGCCGCGCACGCGCAACTGGCACGGCACGACGGTGCCAGCGTCACCGAAGTGGCGCTGAACTGCGGCTTCTCGCACCTGAGCCGCTTTGCCGCCTGCTACCGCGAGCGCTTCGGTCAGCTGCCGCGCGACACCTCGCGTGACACCGTGCAAGGCAATTCGCGCCTTTCTGTTTCGAGGCATTGAGCGCAGACGGGTGGGCTCGGGTCGCGCTGCAGTCCTGCATCGCTGGCGTCGCGATGTCTGGTAGAAAACGCCATGACCGTCTCACTCGCGGCTTCCCTCCTCAACCTCGCGCTCGGATTGGAGCTGTCAGCGGCAGACACGGCCGCAGGCAACCGCCTCACACTGGAGGGCGCGACATGCAAGCCCGGGCCCCACAGCGGGCTCGAAATCCGGATACAGCGCCTCGAGGCCACTGCGCTGCAGCTTGCGTCCGGGCCATTCGTGCTGGAGATCGGCCGCATCGCTGTGCACGACCTGGTGGCGCAGATACGAACCGACGCCGGCGTGCCGCGCCTGGATTCCGTGCAGGCGCGCGAAGTCGAATGTGCAGGCTTGAAGCTGCAGGGCCCCCTCCACATGGCGCCGCACGTGCGCAAGGCAGACGACACCTCACTGACGCCAGACGATGCGTGGCGCCTTGACCCGCTCGGCCAGGCCGAAGGCACGGTCCGCGCACAGATCGCCGATGCGCACTTGCTGTTCGACGCCGACGTGACGGTGCCGATCCGGCACGGTCAGATCGACTTCAACGATGCGACCGTCGAACACGTCGGACCCGACTCGCGCATGGGCATCAGCCGGCTGGGCCTGTATGTCGATGCGCCCAACGGCCGCAGCTACCTGTACCAGTTCGCGTCGGCGCCGCTTGCCGGTGTGGAGTTCGAGCACCGCGGCGCCCTGCTGGGCTCGTGGGTCTCCGGGCGCGGCAAGCTGCAACTGCAGGCCTTCGCAGAATCGGTGCTGCGACAAGGCCGCGAGAACCTCGACCCCGGACTGACCGCGCAGGCGCGTCTGTTGATGGCCCGCACCGGGCTCTCGGGCGAGGTCCGGCTCGGCGATGGGCTGCTCGCCATGCCAGGCATGCAGGTGCATCTGCAGGGGCGCCATGAAGGGGCCAATGCCATCGCGCTGCACTCGAAGTCCGCCGGCCGCGGCTTGACTGCGGAAATCGCCTCGCTGTCGGCGCGCGACGCTGCAGCGAGCTGGAAAGGCGCGCAGCTCGGCGTCGACGCGTTGACGGGAACGCTCAGGGTGCAGTTGCTGGTCGAAGGGCCCCCGATGCGCTTCGTGCTCGAACTGGAAAACGCCAAGCTCACGAAGCCGCGATTGGCGCCGCACTGAGCGGCGGGCCGCACCGTTCACGAGCCTCAGGACTTCATCGCGCACTGCACGGCCGTGCGGTCCTGGTAGCGCTCCAGCACGGTGCCGATCACCTTGTTGGCGATGCGCCCGCTCGCGTCCTTGGCGATCACGCGCAGGTAGTAGTTCTGGATCGGGAAGTTGTTCGACCCATAGCGAAAGTCGCCGCGCACCGACTTGTAGTTCGCCGCCTTGATCGCCTTCAGCAGCGCGGGCTTGTCGGCCACCTTGCCGCCGACGTCGCGCACCGCGGCATCCATCGCCATGAGCACGTCGTAGGCCTGGCCGGCATAGAACGACGGGTTGCGCCCGTTGTTCTGCTGGCGGAACGCGGTCACGAAGCGCTGGTTGGCGGCATTGTCGAGATCGAACGACCAGTGCGCCGTGTTGAACAGGCCGAGCATCGGCTCGCCGACGGCGGGGATCATGTCTTCATCGGCCGAGAAGGCGGTGGAGATGAGCGCCACGTCTTTCGACAGCCCCGCGCCGACGAACTGCTTGATGAAGCTCACACCCATCGCGCCGGGCAAGAAGAAGTACAGCGCATCAGGCTTCGACGCGCGAATCTGCGCCAGCTCGGCCGAGTAGTCGAGCTGCCCGAGCTTGGTGTACAGCTCGTCGCCCACGCCGCCCTTGAAGGTGTGCTTGAAGCCGTTGATGGCGTCCTTGCCGCCCGGGTAGCTGGGCGCGATCATCGCGACCTTCTTGAAGCCCTTGTCCGAGGCGAACTTGCCGGCCGACTCGTAGTACGCGTCGTTCGGGTACGAGGCGCCGAAGAAGTACGGGTTGCAGCGCGCGCCCGAGTAGTCGCTCGGGCCGGTGTTGCTCGACAGATAAGGCACCTTGGCCGCGAAGAGCGGCGGGCCCACGGCCAGCGCGACCGACGAGCCGACGGGCCCGGTGAACAGATCGATCTTGTCGCGCAGC
>NZ_CALRZC010000356.1:0-5519 GCF_943372545.1 Variovorax sp. YR752
CCGACCACCTCTTTCTCGAGCCCGCCGGCAAGCCGGCGGCGCCCTCCGCCGCCGCCGATGGCATCTCCGCCGATGCAGCCCCGTCGGGCGAGCCTGATCCGAACGGATCATGGCCCGGGCCGGTGGTCAAACGGCAGTCACCACCAGCGGCTAGTCTGAGCAATCCGAACTAGACAACCCAATGAACCGCGTCACCGAAGCCATCGCGGGGGGCATGCTTGCGCCTCCGCTCGATGACCTGTTGTCATCGCAGCATGCCCATGCCCTGGTGCGCGCGATCGAGACGGCCGTCGACGTGCGCCGCCGCTACCAGTTCTTCGTCTGGTCGCAGAGCTACCTGCAGGCACTGGTGCCGCACCATCTCGCCGTCTGCGGTGTCTACCAGCGCGCCCGCAAGGACATGAGCTTCGAGGCGTTCAACAGCATCCTGGTTCCGCAGCAGTTGCTGTCGGTCGTCACCGATGCGGGTTCGGCGCTGCTGCAGCAGGTGGTCGGCTGCTGGATCGAACGGCGCGGCCGGGCACTGACGCTCGACCTGCAGACGCTGACCGGCGTCGCGGCCGGCGGCGAGCGCGACCGCCTCGTCGACGCCGGCTTCCACGACCTGCTGGTGCACGGTGTGTCGCGGCCGCAACGGCCGTCCGAACTGGAGAGCCTGTTCATCTTTGGCTCGAAGTGCCGTCGTTGCACTCCGCAGCAGGCGATGTACCTCGAGCTGCTGCTGCCGCACGTGCACGCCACCTGGCTGCGCGTGCAGGCCACCGAACGTGAACTCACCGTCGGGCAGGGCGGTTCGACCGTGGCACGGCCCGACAGCTTCCGGCCGCCGATCACCGAGCGCGAGAGCCAGATCCTCTACTGGGTGCGCGAGGGCAAGAGCAACCAGGAGATCGGCGACCAGCTCGGCATCAGCGTGCTGACGGTGAAGAACCACGTGCAGAAGATCCTGCGCAAGCTCGGCGCCGCCAACCGCGCGCAGGCGGTCGCCAAGGCGATGACGCTGAACCTGCTCGGCCGTGCCGCAGCCGGTGCGAACGGCGCGGAGCACGGCGAGTAGTTCTTTCGGGCGTCGTGAAACGTCGTCAGCGACCGTGCCCATGTCATCTGCAGTCACGAGACTCCCCCTCGTCTGACAAGACATCCCCTGCTCTTTGACCCCGGCCGCCTCGTGTGGCCAAGCACCCGACCTCTCCGCCGGCCCCGGCGACAGCCGCAGCAGCAGCGGAGTTGGTTCAGGTGTCCGGCAACCCGAGACCGACTCTGAGAACCGGTCCCGGGTCATGAGTTCCGAGATGTCCAACCTTTATCGGGAGATCCAAGCATGAAACTGAAAGCAATCGCCGCCGCCGTACTGGCCGTGGTTTCGCTGCCTTCGATGGCTGCCATCGCCAACGGCCAGTCGGGCAACGGCGAGCTGTTCCTGTCGGTCTACGACGACGTCGCCAAGGTGTCGTACACGCTCGACCTGGGCGTGACCCAGAACGCCTTCTTCACGACCGGCCAGCAGAGCACCGGCTACACCCAGACCTGGTCGCTGGCGGGTGATTCGTTCTTCGCGACCTTCCTGTCGACAGCCACCGCGGCCAACACCCAATGGACCGTGCTGGCCAGCGAAACCACCGGCGGCACCGCCGTCGGCGGTTCGCGCCTGTTCACGACGGTCGCCCAGGGCGAGGAAGCCCTGATCGGCTCCTTTACCAACCTGAACTACACGAACGGCACCGGCGCCGCCCAGCTCGGCACGTTCTTCTCGGCGATCAACAACACCGGCACGCACGGCACGCCGGGTGTGGCACTGAACAACGCCATCAACGGCTCCAGCATCAACTACGACACCGACTCCGGCAATGCCTACTTCGGCATCCCGGGCAGCGGCCCGCGCGTGAACGGCAATGCTCCGTTCTCGAGCGGCAACAGCATCGGCACCGCGTCCGACTTCTTCTACATCACCCGGTCGGGTTCCGACCAGCTCGCCAGCGTGCTGGCCGATCCGTTCGACAACGCCGGTGGCCGCGGCACCTTCCTGCTGGCGCAGACCGGCACGGGCTACGCGCTGACCTACACGATCGCCGCCGTTCCGGAACCCGGCTCGATGGCGCTGCTGTTCGCCGGCCTCGGCGCGCTGGGCTTCGTCGCCCGTCGCCGCCAGGGTCGCTGAACCCGGTCCGTCTCACCACGACCTCGCTTCCGCCCCGCCCGTGATTCACGGGCGGCTGGCGGAGCCCATACCTGAGGAAACATCATGAAACTCCATTCCATCGCCCTCGCTGCCGCGGCCGTGTTCGCTGCCGCCCCGGCCTTCGCCGCGCCGGCCGTCAACGTTGACGGCGCCAGCACCGTCCGTATGTACATTTCGGGCGCCACCGCGCTGCGCGCCGTCGTCGCCGGCATCGTGCTCAACGACATCTGCGGCGGCTCGGCTGCCAACGCCTCGACGACGCTGTACAACGTTGCCGAGTCCGGCTCCGGCTTCAGCTTCAACGGCAACTTCTGGGGCATCACCTGCAACGTGACCGCCGCCGGCGGTGCGCTGGTCGGCCTGGCCGCCGGCACGCCGATCGCCGTCTTCAAGAGCGACGCCGGTGGTTCCGCACAGGGCGTGTTCCCGGTCTTCTTCCAGGACCAGCGCCCCTTCGTGCAACCCGTGCCGCTGGCCGGCTGCACCACCGTGACCACGGTCGACCGCGTCTACAGCGGCTGCCCCGGCACGCGCAACCAGGCGCCGAACGTCGGCATCTCCGACGTCGAACCGGCTCTGTTCAAGGGCTTCAACGTGCCCAAGGATCCGCTCGACGCCGATGACGACATCTACCCGTCCGACGGCCTGTCGGCGGCGCAGCTGGCGCAGATGACCATCAAGCCGGTGGTGCAGACCATCTTCGGCGTGGCAGTCAACAACCGCCTGTATGACGAGATGTTCGCCAAGCAGGGCCTGGCCACCAAGTTCTCCAGCGCCGGCGTGCTGTGCACCACCGCGTCGACCGACGAGAACTGCATCCCGAGCATCGGCTACGCCGAAGCCCGCGCGCTGTTCTCCGGTACGGAGCCGAACTGGCGCCTGCTGGCGCGCTCGACGTCTCCGCTGCTGAACAGCCAGGTCAACATCTGCCGCCGTGTCGACGGTTCGGGCACGCAAGCCTCGGCCAACGTCCACCTGCTGGACTTCCCCTGCAACGGCAGCGCGGCGACGCCGGCCGACTGGACCTTCTCGTCGTCCGCGGCGCCGGAAGCCATGTCCGCTTCGCTGAGCACGACCGAGTCGGGCGTGTCGATCGCCAACTACCTGATCGCCAACATGGGTGGCGGCGCCGGCACCGGCCCGATGCCCGTCGACACGACCTTCGTCTTCGAAGGTCCGGGCACGGGTGACGTGATCAGCTGCCTGAACCGCGCCAACAACGCCCAGGGCTACGCGATCGGCCACGTCTCGAAGGAGAACGTGCCGGGCAGCAACCTGTGGAAGCACGTGCGCCTGGAGGGTGCCAACCCGCTGCGCGACAACGCCAAGGCCGGCAAGTACGACTACACGGTCGAGTCCACCGTGCAGTACCGGACCGCGTCGTTCAACGCGCTGACCGCCTCGCAGCGCGCGCTGATCAACGGTTTCACGACCCAGATCGCCCTGCCGTCCGCGCTGGCCCGCCTGAGCAGCGCCAACCAGAACGGCGTCGCCGCGCTGCCGACCTCGTACGCGGGTGCCTTCGGTACCGGGACCGCGAACGAGATCACCTTCGGTTCGCGCGTGACCCGCGCCGGCAACTCGTGCAACCCGATGACCGCTGTCAAGTGATGGTGTGAGCAGTAGCCGCGGTGGGCCGGTCCGATGGCCGGCCCCATCGCGGACCCTGGGGGCGGCGCCTGGCGCTGCCCCCTTGGCTTTGATCGATCCGACGTTCCAGCAAGCCCATGAAGACACTCCTCATCCTGACCCGACTGTTCAGTCTCGTCGCCGCACTGGCGTGTGCAAACGCCCACGCGGCCATCGCGGACGGTTCCACGGTTTCCGATGGCGCGTTCAGCTCCTACCAGGGCAACGGAGAGCTGGCGCTGTCTGTCTTTGACAGCGCTGCAAAGATCTCGTACACGTTGGACCTGGGCACCACGCTCGACGACTTCTTCATCGATGGGCAGCAGGATGCCGGCAACCAGCGCTTCTGGGAGGTCGACGACGCGCAATGGAACAGTTTCCTGTCCCAGGTGGATCGCGGGAATCTGCGTTGGTCTGTGTTCGGCAGAGACGCTACCGGTGGCATCGCGGCAGGAGGTGTTCGGCTGTTCACCACCGTCCGCCAAGGTGACGAGTCCCTGGTGGGCACGATGACCAACAACCTGTTCTTCACCGGTATCGGTGGTGCGCAGATGGGCTCGTTCTACAGCGCGATTCGGGACACCGGCACGCATGGGACGCCGGGTGTCGCTCCGGACTTCACCGCCAACGGCAGCAGCGTCAATGCCGACTTCGAAACCGGCAACGGCTACTACGGCGAGGGTGGCGTGGGCTTCACGCCGAACCTCAACGGCAACGCGCCCTTCAACATGGCCAACGCGGTTGGCCAGTCCTCCTGGTTCTACTACCTCACCCGCTCGGGAACCAACCAGCTCGACACGATCACAGTCGACGAGTTCGACAACCTCAATGCCGGCAGCAGCGGCGACGGCTACTGGGGCTTCATCTACGTCGATCCGGCGCTGTACCCGGACTCGCCCTATGCCGGCAGCTACCTGCTGAGCTACACGATCGCGCCCTATCTGCAGCAGGCGCGCATCGCCACCGCCGAAGGGCGGGCACGCGCGGCGCTGATCGAGTACCTGTCGGGCATCGGCGCGACGCCGATCGACAAGCCGGTCGGCGAGTATGTCGGCTATGTGCCGCTGACACCGGTGCCGGAGCCGCCGGCAGCGCTGCTGCTGCTCGCCGGTGCGGCTGCGCTGGTCGCTGCGCGCCGCACGAAACGGCGCGGCTGAGCCGCTTCCGCACTCCCTCTCCGGCCGCATCGAGTGCGGCCCTTCTTGACGCCCGCGCGGCGCACTCCCATGCGCCGAACGGACCATGACCATGATCCGATGGAACCACGCCAGTTCATCGCCGGTTCACCGCGCCTGCCGACACTGCAGCGCATGAGCACGCCGCGCGTCATCGCCGTTCCCTGCCTGCGCGCGCTGAGTGTCGTGGGCCTGGCGCTGGCCGTCGGCAGCCTGGCAACGCCGTCCTTCGCTCAGGCGCAGGCGCAGGCACAGGCGCCAGCGGCGGAGCCGGCAGCGCAGGAGCTTCGCTTCGACGTGCTCGAGTACGTCATCGAAGGCAACAGCGTGCTCGGCACGGCGGCGATCGAGGCGGCCGTGATGCCGCACATGGGCCCGCAGCGCAGCATGGTCGATGTCGAGGCGGCACGCGCGGCGCTCGAGAAGATCTACCAGGGTGCCGGCTACCTGACGGTGTTCGTCGACGTGCCCGAACAGCGCGTCGACGGCGGCGTGATCACGCTGCGTGTGCTCGAAGGCCGCGTCGAACGGCTGAT
>NZ_CALRZC010000357.1:0-5518 GCF_943372545.1 Variovorax sp. YR752
GCCACCTGCGAGCGCACGAGGTTGGCCACCTCGTCGACGAACTGGTCCACGGCCCCGTCCGACTTGATGTCGCGCAGCCGCGCCGCCATGGCGGGCGCGGTCATCGCGGGCTGCTTGGTGGCCAGCGTGAGGTGCAGCAGCTGGATCGCGACGAAGCTGGCCGCATACATGAGGCCCGAGATCAGTCCGCTCCAGAAGGCCGACAGCGCCAGCGCATAGATGCCGAACTTGGCCAGCACCGTCAGCGCGGTGAACGCGCCGCCGCCGGCCGCCTTTTTCACCATCTGCAGGTAGCTGCGGCGGTCGCGGGTGATGTAGTGCTCGCCGGTCTCGGCGCTGCGCTCAGTCACCTTGGCCGCGAGCATCGACGAGTTGGACGCGATCAGCGCGCGGATGCTGTTGCGCTCGCCGCCCGCCAGCACCAGCTTGCCGACGAGGCGCGCCATGCTCGGCCCGGGCACGGGCGAGATCAGGCAGTCGAGCAGCTCGCGGATGCGCAGCACGCGCTCGCGCAGCTGGCGCAACCGGAACACCAGGCCGACCGAAATGCCGTTGTCTTCCAGGTGCGTGTAGACCGACGAGGCGCTGGAACGGCAGGCGTCGAGCCGGTCGCGGAAGGCCACGAAGGCGGCCTGCAAGGCGTCTTCATCGCGCGGCTGCGCGAACATCTGCTCGCGCAGTGCGTCGAGGTCGGACATGAGCGCATGAAAAGAGCGCGCCTCGCCCGCTTCGGGGCTGATGCGCAGCCGCAGCTCAGGCGAGAAACCCGTCGCCACCACCTGGCTGCAGCAATAGGTGACCGCGTCCATCACCGTGTGGCGCCAGCGCGGCGACCCGTCGTGCGCGGGCGCGGCGTCGGACAGCAGCGCGCCGATGCGCGCGAGCTGGGTGTCGTCGAGCAGCGCGATCCAGCCGGCGTCGAACACGCCGGGCAGCACCAGCCGGAACAGGTCCGAGGCGTCGGTGGTCTCGGGCGTGCCGGGCAATATCTTGCGCCGCATGCGTTCGCCGAATTCGCTCAGGAAGGCGGTGCGCGGCGCAAAGCCATAGTCGGCCAGCAGCGCCGTGAGGTCGACCGCCTGCGTGAACGCGCGCCACCAGGCGCGCAGCCGTTCGCACAGCTCGGGCCGGGCCTCGACGGCGTCGAGCAGCAGCTGCACGCGGCCGATGGCCGCCTGCGGCGAGGCGCGGTCGCCGCGCAGCCAGTCGAAAAGGTTGATGAGCCAGATGTGGCGCTGCGCCACATCGGCCGTGGGGTCGAGGCCGGCAAGCAGCCCCTGCAAGTCGCGCGATGCGGCAGCCATGGGGGAGCGTAGAAAAGGGAAGGGCCGTGCGCTCAGTGCAGCACGCGGGAGACCGGGGCGCCGCCGATGTCGGCTTCGAGCACGAACATCGGAACGGGCACGTCGAAACGCTCGCCTTCCTCGGTCACCACGAAGAAGCTGCCGTGCATCGTGCCGCTGGCGGCCTGCAGGCGGCAGCCGCTGGTGTAGCGGAACGACTCGCCGGGCGCCAGCAGCGGCTGCTGGCCGATCACGCCGAGGCCCTTGACCTCCTGCGGATGGCCCGAGGCGTCGTTGATGAGCCAGTGGCGCGCGATCAATTGCGCGCCCACCGTGCCCACGTTGGTGATGGTGATCGTGTAGGAGAAGGTGTAGACGTTGTCCTTGGGCGAGGACTGGTCGGCCAGGTAACGCGGTTCGACCTGTACGCTGAAGGGGCTGTGTGACATGGGGCGCATGGTAACGGAGGCCTTTCCTCGGATTTCCGTCGGCTGCGAGAATCCGGGGTTATGAGCAGCACCCCGTTCCGCATTGCGCCCTCCATTCTTTCCGCCGACTTCGCGCACCTCGGCCAGGAACTGACCGACGTGATCGCGGCCGGCGCCGACTGGATCCACTTCGACGTGATGGACAACCATTACGTGCCGAACCTGACCTTCGGCCCCATGATCTGCCAGGCCCTCAAGCCCTACGCCAAGACCGCCGACGGCACGCCCGTGCCCATCGACGTGCACCTGATGGTCCAGCCGGTCGACGCACTGGCCGCGTCTTTTGCGCAAGCGGGCGCTGACTACATCAGCTTCCACCCCGACGCATCGCCCCACACGCACCGCAGCATCCAGGCCATCCGGGCCGCGGGCTGCAAGCCCGGGCTGGTGTTCAACCCGGGGCTGGGCCTGGAGGCGCTCGACTGGGCCATCGACGACATCGACCTGATCCTCATCATGAGCGTCAACCCCGGCTTCGGCGGCCAGAGCTTCATCGACTCGGCGCTGCGCAAGATCGAGCAGGCGCGCAAGCGCATCGAACAGAGCGGGCGCGACATCCGCCTGGAAGTGGACGGCGGCATCAAGGCCGACAACATCGCGCGCGTGGCCTCGGCCGGCGCCGACACCTTCGTGGCGGGCAGCGCCATCTTCAACGCCAAGGACTACGGCACGGTGATCCGCGACATGCGCCAGCAGCTGGCCACCGTCAAGGTCTGACCTTGCCGTCGGGCGTGCGCTCGGGCGTCAGCCCGCGGTCGGTGTCGACCACGCCGCGCTCCACGTCTTCGTAACCGCGCCGGCCCTTTTCGGGCGGCTGGCCGTCCTGCATCGCCTGGCTGTCCGACGACTGGTCGCGCTCGTGCGGCAGGCGCGGCGCCGATTCACCGTCCTTTTCGACGCGGGTGGTGTCCTTCTTGTCCTTGCGCGGCGGCTGGGCCATCGTGTGCTCCTTCAAAGTTCGGGTCTGGCACCAGCTTGCGCGGTGCCCCGCCACAGGGCGGTAGGACAGGCGGGGACGCGGCTGTAGGTTCGCGCTGCGCGCCCGCCGCATCCCGGGGTTTTGTCTTTTGCGCGGCAGGAGTCGCCTCCGCATAATCGCCCGATGTCCACCGCCCTCTTCGACGACGCCGCGACCGCCACCGACAGCCTGCGCCTGCACACATTCGCGTCGCTGAACCCGGGCCCGCGCCTGCTCGTGATCGGCGGGGTGCATGGCGACGAGACCTGCGGCACCGAGGGCATCGCGCGCGTGCTGGCCGAGTTCAACAGCGGCGCGCTGCAGTTGCTGCAAGGCGAACTCACCCTCGTGCCCGTGGCCAACCCGCTCGCGCGGCGCCGCCTGCAGCGCGAGGGCCAGCGCAACCTCAACCGCCTGTTCCGCCCGAGCGACACGCCCGCCGACTACGAAGCCCGCATCACCAACCGGCTGGCACCCGTCATTGCGCGCCACGACGTGCTGCTCGACCTGCATTCCTTCCAGAGCGAGGGCGAGGCCTTCGCCATGATCGGCCCACGCGACAACAGCGGTTCTCTCGAACCCTTTGCGCGCGCGCAGGAAGAAGGCCGGCTCGCGCTGCACATCGGCACGCCCATCGTCGTCGAGGGCTGGCTCGACATCTACGCCGCCGGCCTTGCGCAGCGCGGCGCCGCAGTCGACGAGGCCGCCATCGACTTCGGCCGCGGCACCAACGAATACATCCGCAGCTGCGGCGGCTACGGCGTCACGCTCGAATGCGGCCAGCACCAGGACCCGCAGGCGCCGCAGGTGGCGTGGGCGGCCATCCGCCGCACGCTTGCGCTGCTGGGCATGGCGGCGCTGCCGCCGGGCCTGTCGGGCGCGCCTGCGCAACCGCCCCAGCTGCTGCGCCTGGCGAGCGTGACCGACCGCCTGCACGAAGACGACAGCTTCGTGCGCGACTGGGCCACCTTCGATGCCGTGCAGCGCGGCGAACCCGTCGGCATGCGGCACGACGGCACGCTGGTCAGCGCGCCAGACGACGGCTTCATCGTGTTCCCGAACGCCCTGGCGCTGCCCGACGCCGAGTGGTTCTACTTCGCGCGGCCCAGCGAGCGCGTGCTCGACCCGGGCGCCTGAGACCCACCGCGCGCATCAGCGCATCGGCGCCGTCGGCGCTGTCGGTGTCCTCCTACCGAGGGCGCCCACCTTCTCCCACAGACGGGGAGGGGCGCCCACTACGGGGACGCGGCCGCGCCGAACCTAAGCTCATCCTTTGCCGACCGACCGGGGCGCTGTCCCGTGGCGTCGGGCGCACCGAGCCGATCGACGCGATCACTTTCTCCGAGGGAACACATCATGGAATTCTCGACACTGTTCGACACGCTCATGGGCACGTGGGGCGATGAAATCCTGGTCTGGGCCGTCGCGGCCGTGACCGGCTGCATCGGCCTCATCGCCGTGGTGAATGTCCTGGACATCTTCATCGGCAGCAGTGGCGGCAGCGCCAGCGGCAACAGCAACGAAGTCAGCTGAGAGAGAGCGACACGACGTGCCCAGAACCCCCATGACCCCCCAGAACAAAGCGGCCGCAGGCCGCCGCGCCAGCACCACCAAGGCCGGTGACGGCGCCAACGCCAAGCAGCTGCAGCTCGACGGTTTCACCACCGAGCACCCCACGCACCTGACGACCAACCAGGGCCTGCAGATTCCCGACAACCACAACTCGCTCAAGGCGGGTGTGCGCGGGCCGACGCTGCTCGAAGACTTCATCCTGCGCGAGAAGATCACGCACTTCGACCACGAGCGCATTCCCGAACGTGCCGTGCATGCGCGCGGCTCGGCGGCGCACGGCTACTTTCAGGTCTACCAGTCGATGTCGCAGTACACCTGTGCCGACTTCCTGCAGGACCCCGATGCCAAGACGCCCGTGTTCGTGCGCTTCTCGACCGTGGCCGGCTCGCGCGGCTCGGCCGACACCGTGCGCGACGTGCGCGGCTTTGCCGTCAAGTTCTACACGCGCGAGGGCAACTATGACCTCGTCGGCAACAACATCCCCGTGTTCTTCATCCAGGACGCGATGAAGTTTCCCGACCTCATCCACGCCGTCAAGCCCGAGCCGCACCACGAGATGCCGCAGGCCGCGAGCGCGCACGACACCTTCTGGGACTTCGCCTCGCTCATGCCCGAGAGCACCCACATGCTGATGTGGGCCATGAGCGACCGCGCCCTTCCGCGCAGCCTTCGCATGATGGAAGGCTTCGGCGTCCACACCTTCCGCTTCGTGAACGCGCGCGGCGAGAGCCACTTCGTGAAGTTCCACTGGAAGCCCAAGCTCGGCGTGCACGGCCTCGTGTGGGACGAGGCACAGAAGATCGCCGGCAAGGACCCCGACTTCCACCGTCGCGACCTCTGGGAGGCCATCGAGCAGGGCCACTTCCCCGGGTGGGAACTCGGCGTGCAGCTCATCGCGCCCGACAAGGCCGAGTCGCTCGGCTTCGACCTGCTCGACCCCACCAAGCTCATCCCCGAAGAGATGGTGCCCGTGCAGCGCATCGGAAAGCTGGTGCTCAACCGCAACCCCGACAACTTCTTCGCCGAGACCGAGCAGGTGGCGTTTCATCCGGGCCACGTCGTGCCCGGCATCGACTTCAGCAACGACCCGCTGCTGCAGGGCCGCCTGTTCAGCTACACCGACACGCAGATCTCGCGGCTGGGCGGTGCCAACTTCCACGAGCTGCCGATCAACAAGGCCGTGTGCCCGTTCCACAACATGCAGCGCGACGGCATGC
>NZ_CALRZC010000358.1:0-5469 GCF_943372545.1 Variovorax sp. YR752
ATCGCAGGGCCCTCTCACCCCGAGAGCACGGGTGCCACCACTGTCGGCGGCCCCATTCCCTTGCCTGACCCGTTCGACAACGACATCAGCCCCTGGCTGGTGCGCCGGCTCGACCTGGCCACGGCGCTCGCCACGCAGCTGCGCGACGACGCAGCGCGCATTCTTCAACCACTGAACGACAACACCCCAGAAGCAAAGACCACCCCCGCCTGATGACCCAAGAGCTCCTTGCACACCCCTGGTTCGGCACCTGGCTTGCCGCCCTGATCGCCGTTCCCCTCGCCCTTCTCGCCCACCGCATCGGGGGCATGGTCCTCAGGCGGATCACCCGCCCGGCGCCCGCCGTGCATGCGATGGTGGTCAACTGCACCGCCCCCGCGCGGCTGGTGCTGCCGCTGGCGGCGCTCATGATGGTGTGGCAGGCGGCGCCCGAGGACCTGCGCTTCATGGGCAGCGTGCGGCATCTCACGGGGCTGCTGCTCATCGCGGCCAGCACCTGGTTCGTGCTCAAGGCCATCAGCGGCTTTGCCGACGGCGTGCTCGCGCAGCACCCTTCGGACATCTCCGACAACCTGCAGGCGCGCCGCGTGCTCACGCAGACCCGCGTGCTCGCGCGCACCGCCATGTCGGTCGTCGTCGTGGCCGGCGGCGCCATGATGCTCATGACCTTTCCGGGCGCACGCCAGGTCGGCGCCAGCCTGCTGGCCTCGGCCGGCGTGATCGGCATCGTGGCGGGTCTTGCGGCCAAGCCCGTCTTCAGCAACCTCATCGCCGGCCTGCAGATCGCGCTGTCGCAGCCGATTCGCATCGACGACGTGCTCGTGGTCGAAGGCGAATGGGGCCGGGTCGAGGAAATCACCGGCACCTTCGTCGTCGTGCGCATCTGGGACGACCGCCGCCTCATCCTGCCGCTCACCTACTTCATCGAGAAGCCGTTCCAGAACTGGACCCGCCACTCGGCCGAACTGCTCGGCTCCGTCTTCTTCTACCTGGACTACGGCACGCCGCTGGCACCGCTGCGCGCCGAAGTCGAGCGCATCGTGAAGGCCGCGCCCGAGTGGGACGGCCGCTTCTTCAACCTGCGCGTGACCGACGCCACCGAACGCACCATGCAGGTCCGCGTGCTCTGCACCGCGGCGACCTCCGGCCTGGCGTTCGACCTGCGCTGCAACGTGCGCGAAGGCGTCATCGACTTCATGCAGCGCGAGTACCCGCAGTTCCTGCCAAAGATGCGCTTCGAGGGCACCGATCCGGCGATGGGGCAGCCGGAAGTGTTGCGGCACGCGGCGGCGGGCTGAACGGCCAAGCGAGCGGGAATACTTCGGCGGTGAGTGGGCGGCGGCAGCCATGCGCTGCGCGCCCAAAGTCGATCGGATTCCACGAAAAGGGCATTTCTCCGCCACCACGGAAGCGCTGAAAGAGGCGCCACGCATTGACCATCCCTGTCTGCCGAAACGACGCACATCAGCGCTCGAAGGCAACAGGGAGGATCAAAAAATGCCATCGCAAGCAGGCGAGAAGATCGACTTTCGGAAGTCGAACAATTTCATGCGCTCCTGGTCAGCGCAGAGCGGGGAAATCTGTCGTGAGGGCATCGCGCTCTCCACGAACCGGGCACCCCCACCCATGCGGGGCCGGCTTGCAGCAGCCCCGGCCGCGCGGAAGTCGGTGGAGGTGCCTGCAAGAAAGACCGCCAAGCAAGACCCCTACGCCCACACGGTGCGCGGAGCGATCCACGCGGCGGAGGCGGTGTCGAACGCCGTGGGCAGCTTGCAGCAGTGGCTGAACTCACCGCCTGCGCCCCCGCCTCCTCCGAAAGGAAAGCCGAAGCCTGTCCAGACTGTCCCGCCGTTTGACATCCAGGACATCCCCGGCGCAATGCGCAAGATCGGCGCACCGGTCGGGGCCGACTTGATGGACAAGTGGTTTGCGGGGGCATTGAACTATCCGCCCACGCCGGGCGACGAGCGCAATGGCGTCAACCAGAACGGCGTGCCGTATCCGCCGAGCATGTTCGATACCACCTCCGTCAAGATCGACTGGGTGCTGAAATTTGCCAGAGCCAAGAGAGGACTGGACGATCTGATGTCTCGACTCGACACGCCAAAGGCACGCAAGGAGATCGCCAACGCGCTGCGTCCGTACCGGAACCTCCCGGACATCCGGCCCTGGCTGGAATGCCAGGGCGACATCGTTCGCTTTCACAAGGATTTCCAGTTTCAACAAGCGTCGGTCGAGGGCTCGCTGAGCCAGAAGCTGACGCAGTTCGTCACGCAATCGCTCTTTCACGAAGGCGTTCCGGATGACCTGACCTGCGCGCTGGGCTCCTTCAATCTTTACGCGGCAGTCTCGCAAGCCGAGTTCGACCCCAAGAACCGGGCCGCCATCGTGACTCACGTTTCCGTCTACGTGAAAGACAACTTCACATTCACAGATGCCTCAGGCAGCGCATCGCAATACCTCGGGCACTGGAGTCGGGGCCATGTGGCGATCGTTCCAGCTCACCAGACTGCAGCGATGGCGAACATCGGATGGCTCGACTACCCCGTGGCGCAAGGCGATGTGCGTGCAAAGGACGCCGTGCTGTATCCGGTCAAGAACTCAGACTTTCGCGCGTGGCAACGCAAACACAACCAAGGCGGCGACTTCATCATCTACACCGACAGGATCACCATGAAACTCGATACGCCGATCATGGTGACCTTGTGATGCCCAGCGTTCACGCCATGCTGCGCCGAACTACCCGCATCCTGCGCTGGATGCTTTGCATCGCAGTCGTTCTCTTCGGCATCAAGTATTGCTTCGAAGTGAAGGCCCGTGTCCGTGCCGACAACCATCCTGAAGCGTGGTGGAGCGAGGTGTCGCCCGATCGCGACGAGACGTACACCGCCAAGCTCGTCTTCATCAGCCGCACCTCGATTCTGCTGAGGCTCTATCGCACCGGCGACCCGACGCTTCTCGCGGAGCGCACTTACACGGAAGCCGGCGTGGCGCTCGGGTGGTCAGACGATGAGTTGATCTACGACACGGCCGACGAGTCCTTCCTTGGCGGCGGCATTCAGCTCCCACCGACCTACCTCGACAAACTTCTCGCCAAGTTGCCTTGAGAGCGTTGGAACAAGACAGGTTCTTCATGAAACTAGACACGCCGACCAGGGTGACTCTGTGATGCCCGTCTTCCGCACCATGCGCCGACGAGGCGCCCGCGTTCTTCTGTGGACGCTCTTGATCGCCATCCTTCTCTTCGGCATCAAGTACTGTTTCGAGGCAAGGGCCCGCGTCCGCGCCGACAACAATCCTGACGGGTGGTGGAGCAGTGCCTCAGATGTTCAAGACGAGGCGTACACGGCCAAGCGCGCGTCCATAGGCAACAACACGATTCTTCTGAGGCTCTACCGCACGGGTGACCCGACGTTGCTCGCTGAACGCAGCTACCAAAAGCACGGTGTCGAGATTCTCTGGACAGAACATGAGTTGATCTACGACACCTCCGACGCGTCCTATTTGGGCGGTGGCACCCAGCTCCCACCCACCCGCCTCGATAACTTTCTGGCGAAGCTCCCGTGAGAGCGTTGCCGCAAGACAGACGCTTCATGAAGCTCGATGCACCGATCGAGGCGGCGTTGTGATGCCCAGTGCTCGCGCCATGTTCCGCCGAGGCGCCCGCCTCCTTCGGTGGATGCTTTGCATCGCCCTCCTTCTCTTCGGCATCAAGTACTGCTTCGAGGTGAAAGCCCGTGTTCGTGCCGACAACCATCCCGACAGGTGGTGGAGCGAGGTGTCACCCATTCAGGACGGGGCTTACACGGCCAGGCTCGTCTTCGTCAGCCGTGGCACGATCCTGCTGAGGCTCTATCGCACGGGTGAGCCCACGCTGCTCGCAGAACGCACGTACACGGAGCACGGAGTTGAGCTCAGTTGGACGGACGACGGGTGGTTGATCTACGACACCTCTGACACGTCCTACCAAGAGGGCTCCATCCAACTCCCGCCCACCCGCCTCGACAACCTCATGGCGAAGCTCCCCTGACAGATCAGGAGGTCGGCGACCGCCGCCAAGCGCCGCCGCCCCTCCTCTCCCCTACCGCGCCGGCGCCACCGCCGGCAGCACCACCGGCGCCCCCAGCCGCGAGGCGCGTTCCCAGCCCGGTTGCGACTGCGCGCGCTCCAGCTCGGCCGCCACCTCCGCCCGCGTGCGCGGCTGCGAGGCCTTCACGGGAATCGGTGCGCCCCAGCGCAGCACGCCGGCCCACTCGGGGCTTTGCTGCGCGGCGCGCAGTTCGGCCACCACTTCGGCATCCGTCTTGCCGGGTCCGGCGTTTTCAGGGTGTTCCTTGATGCCCGCTTCGTTCGCCGCGAAATGCGCGCCGGCCTCGACGTGCTGCGGGCTGCGCGATGCGGCCGTCTGCGCAGCGGCCACGAGCGGAATCGTCGCTGCGGCCACGGCCGCCAGCATGAATGCCATCTTGCTGTTCTTCATGTGTCATCTCCTTCGAATGGCGCCGAAGAAGAACACCTTCATCGGCAATGGCGGTGTCTTGATGACCGCCATACCGACACACTAGAAATGCAACGCCGTCGCGATGCGGACGGCGCCATTACAAAGAGGCAATCGCCGGCAACGCAGCCGGCCCTGCGCCTCAGTCGGGCAGCGAGCCCGCAGGCGCCGCCACCGCGCGCGCCGCGATCGGCACCGACATCACGATCGACGTGCGCGTCTCGCCCAGGTGGTTGATGCTGCTCACGAACGATTCGAGGTGCTCGATGTCGCGCGCGACCACCTTCAGCACGTACGAGTCCTGCCCCGTGACGTGGAAGCACTCGAGCACTTCGCGCCGGCCGTCGAGCAGCTTCAGCAGCCGGGCCTTGTCGGGTTGCGCGGTCGTGATGCCGACGAGCGCGGTGACGGTGTAGCCCGCCTTGCGCGGCGGCACCACGGCGCGGTAGCCCTCGATGACGCCGGCTTCTTCGAGGCGCTTCACGCGCTCCGAGGTCGAGGGCACCGAAAGCGCCACCTGACGCGCGAGCGCCGTGAGCGAGGTGCGCGCGTCCTGCTGGAGCGCGTCGAGGATCTGCCAGTTCTTGGCGTCGATTTCCATGGATCTAAGGCCCGATTGAGAATTTCGCTTCCGATTTCAGGCAACGCATGCCGCGCGCCTGAATTTCGCCATTCTCGTCACGCGGGCCGCATCGAACAATCGTCGGCATGGACTTCCCTCTCTTTCTCAAGGCCCTTGTCATCGGGCTCTCGATTGCCGCACCGGTCGGGCCCATCGGCCTGCTGTGCATCCAGCGCACGCTCGCGCACGGCCGCGCCATCGGCTTTCTCAGCGGCCTCGGTGCCGCACTGGCCGATGCCTGCTACGGCGCGATCGGGGCGTTCGGCGTGTCGGCCGTGGTGTCGACGATGGTCGCGGCGCGCGTGCCGCTGGCGCTCGGCGGCGCGGCCTTTCTCGCGTGGATGGGCGT
>NZ_CALRZC010000359.1:0-5467 GCF_943372545.1 Variovorax sp. YR752
GTCGTCCTTGAAGAAGTGGAAGAAGCCGCCGGAGGGGTCGAGGCAGCGGCCGTCGTAGAAGGCCAGCGTGTGGCGGATGTGACCGAGCAGGAACTCGGGCGAGCGGAAGTCGGGCATGGTCTCGGCAGTCTACGGCCGCTGCCACCACAACCGCGCCGTGCGGCCTCAGCGCCGCCAGGCCTGAACCAGCAGCGCCAATGCGCCAGCGACCACGCCCCAGAACGCCGAGCCGATGCCGAACAGGCTCACGCCCGACAGCGTGACAAGGAAGGTGATCAGCGCCGCCTCGCGGTGCTGTTCGTCCTTCACCGCCACGGCCAGGCCGCCACCGATGCTGCCCAGCAGCGCCAGCCCGGCCACCGCCACCACCAGCTCGCGCGGGAAGGCCGTCAGCACGCCGGTGACCGCCGCGCCGAACAGGCCGATGACGATGTAGATGAGCCCGCAGCTCACCGCCGCGGTGTAGCGCTTGTCGGGGTCTTCATGCGCTTCGCGGCCCATGCAGATCGCTGCGGTGATGGCCGACAGGTTCAGCGCGAAGGCGCCGAAGGGCGCAAGCAGCAGCGTGGCCACGCCGGTGACGGTGATGAGGCGCGAGATCGGCATCTGGTAGCCGGCCGCGCGGATCGCCGCCACGCCGGGCAGGTTCTGCGAGGCCATGGTCACCACGAACAGCGGCAGCGCCAGGCTGATGGCTGCGGCGAGCGTGAACTCGGGTGTCACGAACACCGGCGCGGTCAGCGTGAGGGACACCCCCTGCAGGTGCAGCTGGCCATCGAGCCACGCGAAGGCGGTGCCTGCGGCCAGCACGCCCGGCACCGCGTAGCGCGGCCACCGCCGGCGGCCGACCAGGTAGGCGCCGAGCATCAGCAGCACCAGCGGCAGCGCCGTCTTCGCGGCGAGGAAGGCGTCCATGCCGAAGCGCGCCAGCACGCCGGCCAGCAGCGCGCTGGCGATCGGCATCGGGATGCGGTCCATCACACGCTCGAAAGCACCGGTGGCGCCGGCGGCGATCATCAGCAGCGCGCAGACGATGAAGGCGCCGGTGGCCTGCGCGAGCGTGAAGCCGCCGGCTGCTGCCGCGGTGGCGAGCACGGCCGCGCCGGGCGTGCTCCAGGCCACCATCACCGGCTTGCGCAGCACCAGCGAGGGCAGCGCCGAGCACAGGCCCATGCCCAGGCCGAGCGCCCACATCCACGAGCTGATCTGCTCGGGCGTCGCACCCAGGGCGGTGGCGGCCTGGAAGACGATCGCCACCGAGCTGGTGAAGCCCACCAGCACGGCGACGAAGCCGGCGGTGAAGGCGGGCAGGGAGAGATCGCGGACGAAACTCAAATCTGAACCTTGGCGCCGAGCTCGACCACACGGTTCGCCGGCAGGTTGAGAAAGTCGGCGGCCGCGGCGGCATTGCGGTGCATGCTGGCGAACAGCTTCTCGCGCCAGAACCACATGCCGCCACCCAGCGTCGGGATGACGATGTCGCGCGACAGGAAGTAGCTCGTCTCCATGTCGTCGAGCTGCACGCCGCGGCCGCGCAGCAGGGCCAGCGCCTCGGGCACGTCGGGGTCGTTCTTGAAGCCGAAGTGCAGCGTCACCTGCCAGCAGTCGTTGCCCAGCGACTCGAGCTCGAAGCGCCTGTCGAAACCGATCCACGGCACCTCGTGGTGGCGCACGGTGACGAACAGGTTGGTCTCGTGCAGCACCTTGTTGTGCTTGAGGTTGTGCAGCAGCGCGTTCGGCGTGCTGCCCTGGTCGCTGACCAGGAACACCGCCGTACCCTCCACGCGCACCGGCGGGCTGATGAACACCGCCTCGAGGAAGCTCTTCAGGTCGATGGCGTCGTCACGCATGCGTTCGGTCATCAGCGCGCGACCCTGCTTCCAGGTCATCAGCAGCAGGAACATCGCCGCGCCGATCACCACCGGGAACCAGCCGCCGTCGAACACCTTCACGATGTTGGCGGCGAAGTAGACGAAGTCGACCAGGAAGAAGAAGCCGGTGGCCGCCACGCACAGCCACCACGGGTACTTCCAGCCATAGCGGATCACGAAGAAGGTCATCGTGGTGGTGATCAGCATGTCGATCGTCACCGCGATGCCATAGGCCGCGGCGAGGTTGCTCGACGAGCGGAACAGCACCACCGCCAGCACGATGCAGACGTACAGCCCCCAGTTCACGAAGGGCAGGTAGATCTGCCCGGTTTGCCTCACCGAGGTGTGCAGCACGCGCAGGCGCGGCAGGTAGCCGAGTTGCACGGCCTGCTTGGTGACCGAGAAGGCCGCGGTGATCAGCGCCTGCGAGGCGATCACCGTGGCCGCGGTGGCCAGGCCGATCAGCGGGTACAGCGCCCAGGTCGGCGCCATCTCGTAGAACGGGTTCTTCACGTTCTCGGGGTGCGCGAGCAGCATCGCGCCCTGGCCGAAGTAGTTGATCACCAGCGCCGGCATGACCAGGCCGAACCAGGCCAGGCGGATCGGCCGCTTGCCGAAGTGGCCCATGTCCGCGTACAGCGCCTCGGCACCGGTGACGCACAGCACGATGGAGCCGAGTGCAACAAAGGCGATGCGCGGATGCGCCGTCATGAACTCGATCGCGTAGCCCGGGTTCAATGCCACCAGGATGGCCGGATTCTTGGCGATGTGCATTAGCCCGAGCACGGCCAGCGCGAGGAACCATAGCGCGGTGATCGGCCCGAAGAAGCGCCCCACGCTGGCAGTGCCGAGGCGTTGCACCATGAACAGCGCCGTCAGCACCACCAGCGTGACCGGCACGATCCATTCGTGCAATGCCGGTGCGGCGACCTCCAGCCCTTCGACGGCGGAGAGCACCGAGATCGCCGGCGTGATCACCCCGTCGCCGAAGAAGATCGCCGTGCCGAAGATGCCGATCACCAGCAGCCGGGCGTGCAGCGCCGGCTTGTCGGCCACCGCGCGCGAGGCCAGCGCCAGCATCGCGATCAGCCCGCCCTCGCCGTTGTTGTCGGCGCGCAGGATCAGCAGCACGTATTTCAGCGAGACGATGACGGTCAGCGTCCAGAACATCAGCGACAGCACGCCGTGGATGTTCTCGGCGCTCAGCGGCACATGGCCGTGGGCGAACACCTCCTTGAAGGCGTACAGCGGGCTGGTGCCGATGTCGCCGTAGACGACACCGATGGCGCCCAGCGTCAATGCGGCGAGGCTGGACTTCGAACTGTGCTGGCTCACGCCCGGGAGTGTAGGGGCGACCGCAGGCGCGGCCGGCCACTCACTCGTAGATTTCGGCGTCCGGGTCGGTCGCTTCCAGTTCGTAGCTCGCCGCCACCATGGCCAGGCGCGCGATCACGCCGTACATGTAGAAGCGGTTCGGTGCGCTGGCGCCCGGCTTGGCACCGGGACGGGGCAGGTGACCCGACTCGGCAAAGGCCAGCGGCACGAAGCTCGCCCCCGGCGAGTTCAGGTTCTCGTCGATGCCGCGCTCGGCGTTGACGCGGTAGAACCCGCCGACCACGTAGCGGTCGATCATGTAGACCACCGGTTCGGCCACCGCGTCGTTGACACGCTCGTAGGTCGGCACGCCTTCCTGCAGGATGACCTCGCTGACCTCCTGGCCGTCCTTGATGACGCTCATCTTGTTGCGCGTCTTGCGGTTCAGCTCGGCCAGGTCCTTCGGATCGCGCACGGTCATGATGCCCATGCCGTAGGTGCCGGCATCGGCCTTGACGATCACGAAGGGCTTCTCGTTGATGCCGTATTCCTTGTACTTGCGGCGGATCTTGCCCAGCAGCGCCTCGGCATTGCTCATCAGGCACTCGGCGCCGGTGCCATCGCTGAAGTTGACCTCGCCGCAGCGCGCGAACATCGGGTTGATCAACCACGGGTCCATGCCCAGCAGCTTGGCGAACTTCTTCGCCACCTCCTCGTAGGCCTGGAAATGGTTGGTCTTGCGCCGCACGGCCCAGCCGGCATGCAGCGGCGGCAGCAGGTACTGCTCGTGCAGGTTCTCCAGCACCTTGGGGAGGCCTGCGGACAGATCGTTGTTGAGCAGGATCGTGCAAGGATCGAAGTCCTTCAGCCCCAGGCGACCCCGCGTGCGCACCAGCGGCTCGAGCTTCAGGCTGCTGCCGTCGGGCAGCGCGACCTCGGTCGGCGCGGTGATGCTGTCGTCCAGCGTGCCCAGGCGCACGTTCAGCCCGGCCTGGGTGAAGATCTGCATCAGTCGCTGCACGTTGGTCAGGTAGAACGTGTTGCGCGTGTGCTTCTCGGGGATCAGCAGCAGGTTCTTCGCCTCCGGGCAGATCTTCTCGATCGCCGCCATGGCCGCCTGCACGGCCAGCGGCAGCATGTCTTCGGTGAGGTTGTTGAAGCCGCCGGGGAACAGGTTGGTGTCCACCGGCGCCAGCTTGAAGCCGGCGTTGCGCACGTCCACCGAGGTGTAGAACGGCGGCGTGTGTTCCATCCACTCGAGGCGGAACCAGCGCTCGATGGCCGGGAGCGACTCGAGGATGCGCTGCTCGAGTTCGTTGATCGGGCCGGTCAGGGCCGTGATGAGGTGAGGAACCATGGGTCGGCCCGGGAGGAGCGCTGTGGAAGCGGAATTCTAGGCACTTGGGGGTGGCGGCGCTGCCGCGCAAGCCCCAAAGGCCCGGCCGACCCGATGCCGATCAGATGCCGATCAGATGCCGATCAGATGATGACGAAGTCCGCTGCCGTCAGCGAGGTCCCTGCCGTCAGCGTGGCAAACAGCACCGCAGCACCCGCGCCGGAGCCATCAGCGTCGAACCACAGCCGGCCGGTCGCTGTGTCATAGACGATGCGGTCGTTGCTGTCGCCAGCGGCCGTCCCGGCGCGGAAGGCGCTCGCCGCCAGCGTCCCCGTAGCGCCAATGCCGACGAACACGGCGTTCTCGAGCAGGAAACGATCGTCCGCGGCGGAGAAGCCGCTGATGCTGTCGACGTTGGTACTGGCGTTGAGCGCGGTGTCGAAGCGGAAGCTGTCCAGCCCGGAGCCGCCGATCAGGCTGTCGCGGCCCGTGCCGCCGATCAGCGTGTCGTTGCCGCTGCCGCCGCTGAGGGTGTCGTTGCCGCTGCTGCCGTTGAGCGTGTTCGCCCCGCTGTTGCCGGTGATCAGGTTGGCCAGCGTGTTGCCCGTGCCGTTGAGCGCCGCCGTGCCGGTCAAGGTCAGCCGCTCCAGGTTGGACCCCAGCGTGCGCGACACGCTGGATTGCACCGTGTCGATCTCGCTGGCCAGCGTCGAGGTCTCGGTCGTCACGTCACCGCTCGCGTTGACCACGTAGATGTCGTTGCCGCTGCCGCCGACCATCGTGTCGGTCCCGCTGCCGCCGTTCAGCGAGTCGTTGCCGCTGCCGCCGAGCAGGCTGTCGTTGCCGCTGCCGCCGTCCAGGGTGTCGTTGCCGCTGCTGCCGTTGAGCGTGTTCGCCCCGCTGTTGCCGGTGATCAGGTTGGCCAGCGTGTTGCCCGTGCCGTTGA
>NZ_CALRZC010000360.1:0-5448 GCF_943372545.1 Variovorax sp. YR752
GATCGCGAGCGCGGGCAGCGTGTGGGTGTTTGCGCTCAACGCGGTGCTGTCGGTGGCCTCGGGCTTCGTGGTGCTGCGCTGGCGCCGCGAGCACACGCCCAACCCGCTGGGCCGCGAGAAGCTCATCAGCGCGATGCGCGTGGGCGTGCAGTTCGTGCGCCAGTCGCAGCGCATGCGGGCGGTGCTCACGCGCGTGTCGCTCTTCTTCTTCCACTCGACCGCGCTGCTCGCGCTGCTGCCGCTGCTGGCGCGCAACCTCGAGGGCGGTGGCGCCGGCACCTTCACGCTGCTGCTGGCCGCCATGGGCACGGGCGCGATCATCGCGGTGCTCTTTCTGCCGCGGCTGCGCCAGGCGCTCGGGCGCGACCAGCTGGTGCTGCGTGGCGCCATGCTGCAGTCGGCCGCCACCGCCGTGATGGCCGTGGCGCCCAACGCCTGGGTCGCGGTGCCGGCGATGTTCTTCGGCGGCATGGCGTGGATCACGGTGGCCAACTCGCTGTCGGTGTCGGCCCAGCTCGCGCTGCCCGACTGGGTGCGCGCACGCGGCATGTCGACCTACCAGATGGCGATCATGGGTGCGAGCGCGATCGGCGCGGCGCTGTGGGGCCAGGTGGCCACCGTCACGTCGCTGAAGCTGAGCCTGGCCATCGCCGCCGTGAGCGGCACGCTGTTGATGCTGGCGGCCATGCGCTGGGTGACCGACGTGAGCGGCGAGGACGACGTGCGCCCCGCCCAGGCCGGCTGGGCCACCGGCCCGCCCGCCGAGGCGCCGCAGGAAGACGGCCGCGTGGTGATCACGGTCGAGTACCTCATCGACCCGTCGCGCGCCGCCGCCTTCCACCTCGTGATGCAGCAGACCCGGCGCGCGCGCCTGGGCCAGGGCGCCATCGGCTGGGAGCTGCTGCACGACATCGCGCAGCCCGAGCGCTACGTGGAGCAGATCGTCGACGAGTCGTGGACCGACCACCTGCGCCGCTTCAACCGCGCCACGGCCGCCGACATGGCGCTGCGCGAACGCCGGTTGGCGTTTCACCTGGGCGAAACGGCACCGGTGATCACGCGCTTCGTGGTGCGGCGCTGAGCCGGGCCGTCAGCGAAAGAACAAGAGCCGCGTGAGGAAGGTGTGGTCGGCCTCCGCGGCCATCAGCCCGACCAGCACCAGCAGGCACAGCGGCGGCAGCAGGATCGCGTAGACCAGCGCCAGCCGCTCCCACGCCATGTGCATGAAGACCGCGACGATGAGCCCCGCCTTGAGCAGCATGAAGACGATGATGAGCGCCCAGCGCAGGTAGCCCTGCACGTGGAAGTAGTCGACCATGTACGACATCGCGCTGAGCACGAACAAAAGCCCCCAGATCTTCAGGTACAGGCCGATCGGGTGCTGCTGACCGGTGGTGGTTGTGGTGGTGGTGTTGGTTGTCATGGGGGTCGTCCTCACCAGAGATAGAACAGCGCGAAGATGAAGACCCACACCAGGTCCACGAAGTGCCAGTACAGGCCCACGATCTCGACCACCTGGTAGTTGCCGGCCTTGTCGTAGTCGCCGCGGATCAGCTTGAAGGCCACGGTGAACAGCAGCACCACGCCGGCCGACACGTGCAGCCCGTGGAAGCCCGTGATCATGAAGAAGGCCGCGCCGAACTGCGCCGCGCCCATCGGGTTGCCCCAGGGCCGCACGCCTTCCTCGAGGATCAGCTTGGACCACTCGAAGGCCTGCATGCCGACGAAGAGTTCGCCGAAGGTGGCGGTCACGAGCATCAGCGTGGCGGCGTTCACGCGGTCGCCGCGGTAGGCGAAGTTGACCGCCATCGCCATCGTGCCGCTGCTGCTGATGAGCACGAAGGTCATGATCGCGATCAGCAAGAGCGGCACGTCGGCCCCGCCCACGTGCAGCGCGAACACCTCGCTCGGATTCGGCCACGCCGCGGTGGTCGAGACGCGCACCGTCATGTAGCCCGTGAGGAAGCAGCTGAAGATGAAGATGTCGCTCAGCAAAAAGATCCACATCATCGCCTTGCCCCACGAGACGTGGAACGCCTGGCGGTCGGAGGACCAGTCGGCCACCAGCCCGCGCCAGCCGCTCGCGGCGACGGCGGGGCGGGCAAGGGTTGCGGCAGCGTGGTTCATGCGAAGCCTCCTCACGAAGTGCCGCAGATGACGCGCGCCACCTCCGGCGTCACCCATCCCAGCAGTGCGAACAGCGCCAGCCACACGGCCCACATGAAGTGCCAGTAGCGCGCACACAGCGCGATGCGCCATCCGGCCCGGGCGGGGTCGGCCCACGCGACGCGCGCCGCCATCGCCCACCCGACCAGCCCGCCCGCCAGGTGCAGCCCGTGCATGGCGGTCAGCAGGTAGAAGAAGCTGCCCGACGGGTTGCCGGCCGGCATGACCTGCGCGTGCGCCATCGCGCCCCAGGCCCACAGCTGCACGCTTAGGAAACCCACGGCGCACAGGCCGCCGGCCAGCAGCAGACGGCGCATGCGCGCCAGGTCCGCGCTGCGCGCGGCACCTTCCAACGCCATGCTGCCCGCCACCAGCAGCGCCGAGCTGAGCCACAGCTGCCACGGCAGCGCGAGCGCGATCGCGTCGCCGCTGCTCATGCGCATCACGTAGGCGACGGTGAAGAGGGAGAACAGCGCGGTGACCACGCCCATGAAGACCCACAGGCCGATGCCCGCGGCGCTCGCGTGCGCGTCGCGCAGCCGCACGTCACGCGGCAGGCCGCGCATGCGCAGGGCAGCGTCCGCGTTCATGCCGGTGCTCCCCGCGCGCCGCTCACGGGCACGTCGTCCTTGTCGTCGCTGGCCTGCGGCGGCGCGTTCTGCGCGATGAAGTCTTCCGCCGCGCCCGGCACGCCATAGGCGTAGGCCCAGCGATAGGCCACGGGCAGCCGCGGTCCCCAGTTGCCGTGGCCGGGCGGCGTCTCGGGCGTCTGCCATTCGAGCGAGGCAGCGCGCCACGGGTTGGCGCCGGCGGGCCGGCCGCGCCAGGCGCTCCAGGCCAGGTTGACGATGAAGAGCAGCTGCGCCGCGCCGACCACCAGCGCGACCACGGTGATGAATTCATTCAGGCTGAAGGCCGACGGCGGAATGAACTTGTAGCCGTCGAAGTTGTAGTAACGCCGCGGCATGCCCAGCACACCGAGGTAGTGCATCGGGAAATAGATCGCGTAGGTGCCCAGGAAGGTGATCCAGAAATGCCAGTGACCGAGCCGGTCGTCCAGCATGCGGCCGGTGATCTTGGGGAACCAGTGGTAGATGCCGCCGAACACCACCAGCAGCGGCGCCACGCCCATCACCATGTGGAAGTGCGCCACCACGAAGTAGGTGCCCGACAGCGGGATGTCCACGCTCACGTTGCCCAGGAACAGGCCCGTGAGCCCGCCGATCACGAAGGTGCACACAAAGGCCAGCGCGAACAGCATCGGCACCGACAGGTGGATGTCGCCGCGCCACAGCGTCAGCAGCCAGTTGTAGACCTTGATCGCCGTGGGCACCGCGATGACCAGCGTGGTGGTGGCGAAGAAGAAGCCGAAGTACGGGTTCATGCCGCTCACGAACATGTGGTGCGCCCAGACCACCACGCTGAGCCCGCCGATGGCCACGATGGCCCACACCATCGTGCGGTAGCCGAAGATGCGCTTGCGCGCATGCACGCTGATGAGGTCCGACACGATGCCGAAGGCCGGCAGCGCCACGATGTAGACCTCGGGATGGCCGAAGAACCAGAACAGGTGCTGGAACAGCAGCGGGCTGCCGCCCTTGTAGCCCGTGACCTGCCCCATCGACACCAGCGCCGGCATGAAGAAGCTGGTGCCCATCGTGCGGTCGAGCAGCAGCATCACGCCGCTGACGAACAGCGCCGGAAAGCCCAGCAGCGCCAGCACCGTGGCCACGAAGATGCCCCACACCGTGAGCGGCATGCGCAGCAGCGTCATGCCCTTGCAGCGCGCCTGCAGCACGGTGGTCGCGTAGTTCAGGCCGCCCATCGTGGTGGCCACGATGAAGATCAGCAGCGACACCAGCATCAGCACGATGCCGCCGCCGTGGCCCGGCGTGCCGGGCAGGATCGACTGCGGCGGGTACAGCGTCCAGCCCGCACCCGTGGGGCCGCCCGCGACGAAGAAGCTCGCCATCAGCACCACCACCGACAGCAGGTAGACCCAGAAGCTCAGCATGTTGAGGTAGGGGAACACCATGTCGCGCGCCCCCACCATGAGCGGGATCAGGTAGTTGCCGAAGCCGCCGAGGAACAGCGCCGTGAGCAGGTAGATCACCATGATCATCCCGTGCATGGTCACGAACTGGTAGTAGCGCTCGGCGTTGATGAACTCGAACTGGCCCGGAAAGCCGAGCTGCAGCCGCATCAGGTTCGACAGCACCAGGCCGACCACGCCCACCGCGATGGCGGTGCAGGCGTACTGCACGGCGATCACCTTGTGGTCCTGGCTCCAGACGTAGCGGCGCAGGAAGCTCTGCGGCGCGGGGTGGCCGCCGCCGTCGTCGTGTTCGTCGTCGGGGGTGAGCACAGCAGCGTCAGTCATCGCGCGGCCTTCTGTTCGGTGGCAGCCTGCGCCGGCGGACTGCCCAGACTCTGGATGTAGGCCACCAGCGCGGCCAGTTCCTCGTCGCTCAGGTCGACCTTCGGCATCACCGGCGGGAAGCCCTTCACGTGCCGGGCCTGCGGGTCGCGGATGAAGCTGCGCAGATACGCCTCGTCGACCAGCGCCGTGCTGCCGTCGGCCATCGACTCGTGCTTGCCGTACAGGCCCTTCCAGGTCGGCCCGACGCGTGCGCTGCCGTCGATGGTGTGGCAGGCCACGCAGCCCTTGGCGTCGGCCAGCGCGCGGCCCTGGTCGACGCGCGCGCCACCGCCGCCGGCCGGTGCCTGGGCCGCTTGCGCCGCCTGGGCCGCCCGCGCCTGCTGCATCACGGCGAAGGTCGGCAGTGCCGCGCGCCAGGCGCCGTAGGTCGTCGCGTCTTCCACCACCACATAGCCGCGCATGTTCGGATGGCCCACGCCGCACAGCTGCGCGCACAGCGCCTCGTAGCGGCCCGCGACGGTCGGCGTGAACCAGAAACGGCTGACCTGCCCCGGCACGATGTTCATGCGGGCACGGATGGGCGGCACGAAGAAGTCGTGCAGCACGTCGTGGGAGCGCATCAGCACCAGCACCGGCTGGCCGATCGGCAGGTGCACCTCGTCGCCGGGCGCCAGCAGGTCGTCCTGCCCCGCCGGGTCGGCCGGGTCGAGCCCGAAGGGGTTGGCGGCACTGACGAAGCGCGCATCGGTCGCGCCCAGCTTGCCGTCCGCGCCCGGCAGGCGAAAGCGCCACTGCCACTGCTGGCCCAGCACCTCGAGCACGAGCGCGTCATGCGGCGTGCGCACGTAGTTCGCGTACACCACGAGGCCGGGCGCCAGCAGCGCCATGATGCCGACGGTGGT
>NZ_CALRZC010000361.1:0-5323 GCF_943372545.1 Variovorax sp. YR752
AGACCGCCCGCGCGGTCGCATCAACGACGGACGCCGCCACTGGCGCGAAGAAGGCGAAGCCGGCGACGCGCGCGACGTGCTCGACCAGCCGCGCGAACGCCGCGACGTTGAACCCCGCCGCAGCATGAGCGGCAGCGCTGGCGGTCGCCCGCACCGCGCACCGTCGGCGCCGCGCGATCCGTTCTTCGACAAGCCCTACGAATCGGGCGAGCGCGAAGCCGCACCGGCCTGGGAAGCGTCGGCCAAGGCCTCGCCCGCACGCGGCATCTCGAGCAACATCAAGAGCAAGCGCAAGGTCGCGGCGCTGTTCAAGGCGGCCGAGCCGGGTTGAGCCGGGGGCTCGCACAGTGAAAGAAAAAACCGGGCAATGCCCGGTTTTTTTTCGTCTGCGCTCTGCGCCTCAGGCCACCCGAAAGTGATGCGTGCCGTCGCGCCCCAGCTGTTCCACCAGCCCGTACTCCCAGTCCAGGTAGCCCTGCATGGCCTCGGCGGGTGCGTCGGTGCCTTCATAAGGCCGGCGGTAGCGGTCGGTGCGGGCGGTGGCCAGGCGGGTCTCGCCGGTTTCGGCCGGCAGCCCGGCAGTGAACCAGGCGGTGTTGCCGCCTGTGAGCACCTGCACCTCCACATCGCGCTGGCCGCGTGCGTCGAGCAGGGCGCGCAGGTCGGCGGCGGCGTAGCGTGCGAGCAGGCTGCTGCCGCAGGTCAGCACGTAGCGCGGCGCGGACGGGATCGTGTGGCTGTCGAGCGCCTGCGCGAGTTGCGCGCGGATTGCGTACCAGGCGCCGGGAATGTGGCGCTTCACGTAGTTGGCGCTCGTGGTCACGTCGATCACGGCGGTGGCGGGTTGCTGCTTCAGCAGCGCGGCCAGCGCCTCGGGCGCGATCTCGGTGACCGTGACGGCGACGGGCGGGTAGGCCGACGTCGGCGTGCCGGCTTCGCTGAGTGCGGCGGTCGGCGGCACCACATCGAGCACGTACACCTCCCAGCCCATCTGCGCGAGCCATGACGCGCTCATCGATGCGCGCACGCCATCGTCGTCGGCCAGCACGATGCGTGCGCCGCGCACCGGCACCTGGTGGTCGGTTTCCTGCACGAGCTGCCCGCCGGGCGCGCTCGCGAAGCCGGGCAGGTGGCCGGCGGTGTATTCCTCGGGCGTGCGCACGTCGAAGCGGTACACAGTGCGGCCCGCGGCTTCGAGCGTGTCGAGTGCGTCGAGGGCGATGCGGCGCACGCCCGCGGCGTCGGCCACGCGGCGCGCGTCGGCCTGTGCCTGCGCGCGGTTCGTCTCAGACACGGCGGCCGGCGCCTGCCGGCCCGCGCCGTGGTCGAGCACCTGGCCCGCGAGCTTCCAGCCGATGGTGCCATTGCGCAATGCCGCCACCGGGTTCGGAATGCCTGCGTTCACGAGCGACTGCGTGCCGATGATGCTGCGCGTGCGGCCCGCGCAGTTCACGATCACGCGTGTGGCCGGGTCGGGTGCGAGCTCGCGCACGCGCAGCACCAGCTCCGCGCCGGGCACGCTGGTGGCCGAGGGGATGCTCATGGTCTGGTATTCGTCGAAGCGGCGCGCGTCGAGCACGACCACGTCGGCGCGACTGTCGATGAGCGCCTTCACCTCGGGCGCCGACAGCGAGGGCGTGTGCCGCTCGTGCTCGACCAGTTCACCGAACGATTTGCTCGGCACGTTCACGTCGCGGAACAGCTCGCCGCCCGCCGCGCGCCAGCCCTCGAGGCCGCCGTCGAGCAGGTGCACGTTCGTGTAGCCGAGCGCGGCGAAGGTGCGTGCCGCGAGAGGGGTGAGATCGACACCGTCGTGCGCGCCGTACAGCACGATGAAGGTGTCGCGCCGCGGAATGCGTCGCCACGCTTCGATCTCGATGCGCGACAGCGGCAGGTTGGCGGCCCACAGCGGGTGCTCCTGCGCGAACGGGTCTTCCTCGCGCAGGTCGAGCAGCGCGGTTTCTTCGCGCGCGATCAGCCGTTCGCGCAGCGTGGCGAAGGGCAACAGGGGAAAGGAGGCAGTGATAGCGGTCGTCGTCATGCGGCAGTGTTACGGAGTTCGGCGGAGCGGTCCCACAAGTTGGGCAGCAGCGTGTTGGAGTAACCGGAGACGAAGGGCTTGCGCCCGCCTTCGGCCGGATAGGTGTGGCGACGCACGGCGCCGATGTTGGCGCCGTACACGTGGATGCTGATCGACACCCGGTCGACGTGCGCGTTGTGCACGCGGTGCAGGTCGCCCACGGTGGGCGACACGGCCTCGACATGGCCCGCGTCGAGCCGCACCGGCTCGCCCTGGGGCCGCGCGGTGCCCCCGGCGTCGAGCGCGTAAGGCTGGCTGTACTCGGCGCCGCGCAGCATGCCGATGAGGCCCCACACCGTGTGGTCGTGGATCGGCGTGGCCTGGCCCGGTCCCCAGACGAAGCTCACGACCGAGAAGCGCTCAGTGCTGTCGGCGTGCAGCAGAAACTGCTGGTAGTAGGTCGGGTCGGCCACGGCGAAGGCGTCGGGCAGCCAGTCGTCGCGCGCCACCAGCGTGCGCAGCAGCGCGCCGCCTTCGGACAGGATGCGCGGCTCGTCGGGCTGGCTGTCGAGCAGCCGGCCGAAGGCGCCGACGAAATCGCGCAGCGGAGCAATCATGCGGGGCGTTTCCAGAGTTGGGTGTCGGTAATGGCGCGCACGTCCACGCGCACAGGAAGGATACCGTCGCGCGCCGAGCGGTCGGCCACGGTCTGCAGCGCGGTGATGTCGGCCTCGCTCACGGGCCGTCCTGCGACCGAGGCGCGCGCCGTGATCAGGCGCGCCGACGCGATGGGCAGCCGCGTGAGCTGGCTGTACGCCTGCGCATACGCCTCGGGGTTGGCCAGCGCCCAGTCGCCCGCACGCGCGAGCCGGTCGAGAAACTGCACGATGGCCTCGCGCTTGGCGGGGTCGGCCAGCGAATGCTCGCTCGCGGTGATGAAGCCCAGCGCCGTGTTGATGCCGCGCCCGTCGCGCAGGATGCGCCCGCCCTGCTGCAGCGCGATCGCGTAGTAGGGGTCGAAGATGGCCCAGGCGTCGATCTGCTTCGACGCGAACGCGGCGGCCGCGTCGGTGGGCAGCACGAACTTCACCGTGACCTCGTCGCGCCGCACGCCGGCCTCTTCGAGCGCGCCGTAGAGCTGGTACTGCGAGATGCTGCCGCGCGCCGACGAGACGATCACCGTCTTGCCACGCAGGTCGGCCACGCTGCGCAGCGGCGAGTCGGGCTGCACGACGAGGCCCAGCGACTCGGCCTTGCCGACGCGCGTGGCGACGATCTTCAGCGGCGTCTTGCCGACGGCAGCCGCGAGCACGGGCAGGTCGCCGGCCATCGCGGTGTCGACGGCGGCGCTGCGCTGTGCCTCGAACAGCGGCGCGGCGCCCTGGAAGTTGGCCCAGCGGTAGACAAAGGGCGCGTCATCGAGGGCCTTGGAGGCCTCGAACAGCGAACGCAGGCCGCCGGCCTGGTCGCCGAGCACCAGCGTGGCCTTGGGCTGCGCCACTGCGCGCAACGGGCCGGCCACGGCAAGCGACAACGCGGCGCCTTGCGCGAGCCAGGCGCGGCGGGAGAGTTGCAGCGCGCTCATGCGACACCTCCCGATGCCTGCAGCGCACGCTGGCCTGCCGCGACCAGGATCGCGTCGTTCTGCGGGGTGTGGATGCGGCTGCACAGCACGTCGCGATAGTAGCGTTCGAGCGGGTTCTGGCGCGTGAGGCCGTGGTTGCCGCTCAGCTGCAGCGCCAGCTCGACCACGCGGATCGCGTGCGTGGTCACGGTGTGCTTGAGCAGGCCGCTGTCGGCGGCGGGCGGCGTGTGGCCGCTGTCGACCGCAGCGGCTGCGTCGTCGAGCAGCACGCGGTTGGTGCGCAGCAGCGCCTCGATCTCGCCCACCTGCTCCTGCACGCGCGGCAGGCTGGCCAGCGGCGCGCCGAGGCTGCCGGGCGCGCGCCGGTTCAAAAAGTCGACCAGCCAGTCGCGCGCGGCACGTGCCACGGCGTCGTAGAGGCTGCCCAGCAGCACGACCATCCAGGCCTGCTGCGCCGCATGGGCGTCGATGTCGGTCTGGCTGCCGGCGCCGGGCGCCCAGTCGGCGGGCGCGCGCAGGTCGACGGCGTGGTCGGCGGCAATGGCGACGTCTTCGAACACCACCTCGTGGCTGCCCGAGGCGCGCAGGCCCAGGTGGTCCCAGCTCGCGATCACGCGGATGCCGGGCGCGTTGCGCGGCACCAGGAACACGCCGGTGCGTGGCGCGGCCTCGTCGGTGCGCGCCCAGACCGCGAGCCACGACAGGCCCTCGATGCCGGTCGTGTAGAGCTTGTGGCCGTCGATGCGCCAGCCCTCGGGCGCGCGCCGCGCCACGGTGCCGGGCAGGCCGCCGCGCGCCGGAGAGCCCAGCGCGGGCTCCACGCGCAGTGCGTTGATGAGCGCGCCGTGCGCCACCGCGTCGCGGGCCACGCGCTCGCGCAGGTGCGCGGGCCAGCGGCTCTCGCGGCGTGCGAGCGCCTGGTGCTGCAGGTAGGTCATGGTGAGGATCAGCGCGGTGGCGGGCTCGCCGCGCGCGACCGCCGCGATCACGCGGCGCGCCGTGGCCAGCGTGGCTGCGCCGCCGCCGTACGCGGCAGGCGCGACGAGGCCGATCAGCCCGTGCGCCTGCAACGCCTCGAAGTTCTGCCGCGGAAAGGCGCCGCTGCGGTCGTGGTCGGCCGCCGTGGACGCGAACTGGTCCGACAGGCGGGCCAGCACGGCGGGATCGACGGAGGGCGGGGTGTCTGTTTCAGGAACGGCCGGCGCGCGGCGCAAGGGGAGTGCACTCATGGTGCCCGCACGGTAAAGGCCCACTGCCAGTGCGCGAAGGATGCATCGCGCATATCCAAATTCGTTTTTCTGCGTTCGTTTTCGGGGCCCGTCTCGGTACGGTCTCGCTTCTCCTCGAGCGTGAGTGAAGAAGAAAGAACACAAGCCATGACACCCGATTTCCCGTTGGACCGACGCCGCCTGCTGCAGGCGGCCGCCGCATGGGGCGTGGCTGCGTCGGGCGTGGCGCAGGCCGCCGCACCGTCGCGTGACCCGTCCAACCTGTCGGGCGTGACGCTGCGCGTGGGCACCTACAAGGGCCTGTGGCGCCCGCTGCTCACGGCCTCGGGCCAGGCCGACACGCCCTACAAGATCGATTGGCGCGAGCTCAACAACGGCGTGCTGCACATCGAGGCCATCAACGGCGATGCACTCGACCTGGGCTCGGGCAGCGAGATCCCGCCGGTGTTCGCGGCGCGGCAGAAGTCGAGCGTTCGGCTGGTGGCCGTG
>NZ_CALRZC010000362.1:0-5309 GCF_943372545.1 Variovorax sp. YR752
TACTACGGCTTCATGTGGGCCCACCCGGGCAAGAAGCTGCTGTTCATGGGCTGCGAGTTCGCGCAGGGCGCGGAGTGGAACCACGACAGGAGCCTGGACTGGCATCAACTGCAGATCCCGGAACATGCCGGCGTGCAGCGGCTCGTGCAGGACCTGAACCGGCTCTACAAGTCCACGCCCGCGCTGCATCAGCGCGACTTCACGCCCGACGGCTTCGAGTGGATCGACCACGACGACGCGCAGCGTTCGGTGCTCGCCTTCGTGCGCCGCGGCGACAAGCCCGCGTCGCTGGTCGTGGTGGTGTGCAACTTCACGCCCTCGGTGCAGCACGGCTACCGCCTCGGCGTGCCGAACGCCGGCGTCTACCGCGAGCGCATCAACACCGACTCGGCACACTACGGTGGGTCGAACGTCGGCGCGCCGTTCGGCGAGATCACCGCGCAGCCCGTGCCCGCGCACGGCCGGCCGCACTCGATCGAGCTGGCGCTGCCGCCGCTGGCCACCGTGTTCTTCGAATGGACCGCTTGAGCAGGAGATCGTCATGAACCCCAGCAACCGCAGCGGACGCCTGGCGCGCGACGCGATGGCCTTCGTGCTCGCCGGCGGGCGCGGCAGCCGCCTGATGGAGCTGACCGATCGCCGCGCCAAGCCCGGCGTGTTCTTCGGCGGCAAGACGCGCATCATCGACTTCGCGCTGTCCAACGCACTGAACAGCGGCATCCGCCGCATCGGCGTGGCCACGCAGTACAAGGCGCACAGCCTGATCCGCCACCTGACGCGCGGCTGGAGCTTCATGCGCGCCGAGCGCAACGAGAGCTTCGACATCCTGCCGGCCAGCCAGCGCGTCGCCGAAGACGCCTGGTACCGCGGCACGGCCGACGCGGTGTTCCAGAACATCGACATCATCGAGAGCTACATGCCGAAGTACATCGTCGTGCTGGCCGGCGATCACATCTACAAGATGGACTACGAGGTGATGCTGCAGCAGCACGTCGACTCGGGCGCCGACGTCACGCTCGGTTGCCTGGAGGTGCCGCGCATGGAGGCCACCGGCTTCGGCGTGATGCACGTCGACGAGCACGACACCATCAAGAGCTTCATCGAGAAGCCGGCCGACCCGCCGGGTATCCCCGACAGGCCGGACTTCGCGCTGGCCTCGATGGGCATCTACGTGTTCAGCACCGACTACCTGTTCGAGCTGCTCAAGCGCGACGCCGCCGACCCGAAGTCCGACCACGACTTCGGCAAGGACCTGATCCCCTTCGTGGTGAAGAACGGCAAGGCGGTGGCGCACCGCTTCTCCAGTTCCTGCGTGCGCTCCGCACACGAAGCCGAGGCCTACTGGCGCGACGTCGGCACGGTCGATGCTTACTGGGAGGCGAACATCGACCTCACGGCGATCACGCCGGCACTCGACATCTACGACACCGAATGGCCGATCTGGACCTACAGCGAGCTCGTCGCGCCGGCCAAGTTCGTGCACGACGAGGACGACCGCCGCGGCCAGGCGATCAGCTCGCTGGTCTCGGGCGGCTGCATCGTCTCGGGCACCACGATGAAGCGCTCGCTGCTGTTCACCGGGGTGCGCACGCACTCGTACTCGCAGATCGACGAGGCGGTGATCCTTCCCTACGTGACGGTGGGCCGCAAGGTGAGCCTCAAGCGCGTGGTGATCGACCGCGGCGTGGTCATCCCCGATGGCCTGGTGGTCGGCGAGGATGCGGAGCTCGATGCCAGCCGTTTCCGCCGCACCGATCGTGGCGTTTGCCTGATCACACAGCCGATGATCGACGCGATCAAGCCCTGAACACGCCATGAAGGTGTTGAGCGTCGCGTCGGAGATGTACCCGCTGTTGAAGACGGGGGGACTGGCCGATGTGGTGGGCGCGCTGCCCGGTGCGCTGAAGCCCTTGGGCGTCGCGGTGCGTACGCTGCTGCCCGGCCACCCCTCGGTGATGGCGGCCTTGCAGGATGCGAAGGAACTTGCCCGCTGGCCGGGCTGGTTCGGTGGCGACGCGAAGCTGCTCGCAGCCCGCCACGGCGCGCTGGAGCTGATCGTGCTCGACGCGCCGCACCTGTTCCTGCGCGCCGGCAACCCGTACCTCGACTCGACCGGCCGCGACTGGCCCGACAACCCGGTGCGCTACGCCGCGCTGGCCCAGGCCGCGGTGCGCATCGGCTGGGGCGAGGTGAGCGGCTTCGTGCCCGACGTGCTGCACGCCCACGACTGGCAGGCCGCGCTGGTGCCGGCCTACCTGCACTACCTCGGCCAGGGCAAGCGCCGCCCGGCCACCGTGCTGACGCTGCACAACCTCGCCTTCCAGGGCCAGTTCAAGGCCGAGGTCTGGCACCTGCTCGGCCTGCCGGCCGAAGCCTTCGCGATGCAAGGGCTGGAGTACCACGGCGACGTCGGCTACCTGAAGGCCGGCATCCACTTCGCCGACGCAATCACCACCGTCAGCCCGACCTATGCACGCGAAATCCGCACGCTGGCCGGCGGCATGGGCCTGGACGGCATGCTGCGCTGGCGCGAGAACGCGGTCAGCGGCATCGTCAACGGCATCGACACCGAGGTCTGGAACCCGGCCACCGACAAGCAGCTCGTGCGGACCTACGACGCCGACACCCTGGCCGCGCGCTCGTTCAACAAGCGCGAGATCGAAGTGCGCTACGGCCTGCCGATGGACGATGCGCCACTGCTGTGCATGGTCAGCCGGCTGACCGCGCAGAAGGGCATCGACCTGGTCGCTTCGACGCTGGACGCCATCGTCGCCAGCGGTGCGAGGCTGGTGGTGCTGGGCAACGGCGACCCCTCGCTCGAGGACGCGCTGCGCAAGGGCGCTCAGCGCCACCCCGAGCGTGTGGCGGTGAAGATCGGCTATGACGAAGGCCTGTCGCACCTGCTGCAAGGCGGCAGCGACGCGATCCTCGTGCCTTCGCGCTTCGAGCCCTGCGGGCTGACCCAGCTGTACGGCCTGCGCTATGGCTGCGTGCCGGTGGTGGCGCGTGTCGGCGGCCTGGCCGACACGGTGATCGACGCCAACGACGCCGCGGTCAAGGCCGGCGTGGCCACCGGCGTGCAGTTCGCCGACATCAGCGCCGAGGGCCTGCTCGAGGCGGTGCGCAAGACGGTGGCGCTGTACCGGCAGGGCGAGGTCTGGCAGCGCATGCAGCGCGCCGGCATGGGCGCCGACGTCGGCTGGCGCGCCTCGGCGGCGGACTATGCTGCGCTCTACCAGCGCCTGCCGCGCCCCAGGGCGGCCAAGGAAACCACGACATGAGCAGCATCCACATCACCCTCACCGAGCCGATCGCCGGCATGAAGCCGGGCACCAGCGGGCTGCGCAAGAAGGTCAGCGAGTTCGCCCAGGGCCACTACCTCGCCAACTTCGTGCAGTCGGTGTTCGACGCGGTGCGGCCGGACGGTGGCTTCGACGGGCTCACGCTGGTCGTCGGCGGCGACGGCCGCCACTGGAACCTCGAGGCGACCCAGCAGGTGATCCGCATCGCCGCGGGCAACGGCTTCGCACGTGTGCTGGTCGGCGCCGGCGGCATCCTGTCGACACCGGCCGCCTCCTGCGTGATCCGCAGGCACCGTGCCTTCGGTGGCCTCATCCTGTCGGCCAGCCACAACCCCGGCGGCCCGGACGGCGACTTCGGCATCAAGTTCAATGCCGCCAACGGCGGGCCGGCGCCGGAGAAGATCACCGACGCGATCTATGCGCAGTCGCTCACTATCACCGAGATCCGCCTGGTCGACGCGCCGGACCTGGACCTGTCTCGCCTCGGCACGCAGACGATCGGCAAGCTGAAGGTCGAGGTGATCGACCCAGTGGCCGACTACCTCGAGCTGATGCGCAGCCTGTTCGACTTCGCCGCGCTGCGCGCGCTGTTCGCCGGCGGGTTCCGCCTGTCGTTCGATGCGATGCATGCGGTGACCGGCCCGTATGCGAAGGCCATCTTCGAGCGCGAGCTCGGCGCCCCGGCCGGCACGGTGCGCAACGGCGTGCCGCTGCCCGACTTCGGCGGCGGCCACCCCGACCCGAACCTGGTGCACGCGAAGGAACTGCTCGATCAGATGATGGGTGCGAACGCCCCCGACATCGGCGCCGCCTCCGACGGCGATGGCGATCGCAACCTGATCATCGGCCGCGGCATCTTCATCTCGCCGTCGGACTCGCTGGCCATGCTGGCGGCCAACGCGCACCATGCGCCGGCCTATGCGAAGGGCATCGCCGGCGTGGCACGCTCGATGCCCACCAGCGGAGCGGTCGACCGCGTCGCCGCGAAGCTCGGCGTGCCCTGCTTCGAAACGCCGACCGGCTGGAAGTTCTTCGGCAACCTGCTCGACGCCGGGCGCATCACGCTGTGCGGCGAGGAGAGCGCCGGCACCGGCTCGAACCACGTGCGCGAGAAGGACGGTGTCTGGGCGGTGCTGCTGTGGCTGTCCATCCTCGCCGGGCGCAGGCAGAGCGTGCAGCAGATCGCCACCGAGCACTGGGCGACCTACGGCCGCAACTACTACACCCGCCACGACTACGAAGACCTCGACACGCCGACCGCGAAGGCGCTGACGGCGGCCGTCGCCGAGCGGCTGCCGAGCCTGGCCGGGCAGGTGCTCGGCGGGCGCAAGGTCAGCCGCGCCGACGACTTCAGCTACACCGATCCGGTCGACGGCAGCGTGTCGAAGCACCAGGGCCTGCGCATCGTCTTCGACGACGGCTCGCGCATCGTCTATCGCCTGTCGGGCACCGGCACCACCGGCTCGACGCTGCGGGTCTACATCGAACGCTACGAGGCCGATCCGGCCAAGCTCGCGCAGGACACGCAGGCGGCACTGGCCGACCTGATCGCACTGGCCGACGAACTCGCCGGCATCCGCGCGCGCACCGGGCGCCAGGCGCCCGACGTGATCACCTGAGCGGCCGCACGCAGCGAAAGCCGATGTAGACCACGGTCGTGTCGGCCGGCTTGGACTGCAGGTGATCGGCGCGCATCTGCGCGGCGCCGTACCACCATGAGCCACCGCGCGTGCGCCGCTCGGCCTTGCCGGTGGCACCGGCGGGTTCATCGACCCACTCCCAGGCGTTGCCGCCCATCTCGTGCAGGCCATTGACGCCGGCCGGCGTGCTGCCGGCCCGTGCGTGGCCGTGCCCGCGCGACAGCGTGGCGCCATGGGCCACGGCCCGCTCGCGCGCCGCCGGTCCGCAGTCGGCCAGGCACTGCGCGCCCGCCGGCTGCTCGCGCTGCTCGGTGTAGGCCGCAGCGACCCATTCCGCGTCGGTCGGCAGACGGCCGCCGGCCCAGCG
>NZ_CALRZC010000363.1:0-5258 GCF_943372545.1 Variovorax sp. YR752
GGGCGATCGTTCAGGCCAACGCCCGTTGATACACATCGATGTACTGCGCGGCTGCGGTGCCCCAGTCGGCCGGGCGCCGCATGGCATTGCCGCGCACGCGGCGCCAGTCGGCGGCGCGTTCGTACAGCGCGAAGGCGCGGCGCAGGGCGCGGTCGTAGTCGGCGTCTTCGAAGCGGTCGAACACGAAGCCGGTGGCCTCGCCGCTGGCCATGTCTTCCAGCGTGCAGTCGACCACGGTGTCGGCCAACCCGCCGACACGGCGCACCAGCGGCAGGCTACCGTACTTCAGGCCGTACATCTGCGTGAGGCCGCAGGGCTCGAACAGCGAAGGCACGAGCGTCACGTCGCCCGCGCCGAAGAGCTGGTGCGCGAGCGTCTCGTCGTAGCCGATGGTGACGCTCACCGATGCGGGCGCCGCCGCCGCGCGCTGGCGGAAGGCGTCTTCGAGCCAGCCTTCGCCGCTGCCCAGCAGCGCGAGTTGGCCACCCTGCGCGAGCAGCGTGTCGAGGCCGCCGAGCACGAGATGCAAACCCTTCTGCTCGGTGAGCCGGCTCACCACGATGAACAGCGGCGCGTCGGGACGCTCGGCCAGTCCCAGCTGGCGCTGCAGCACCGACTTGCAACGCGCCTTGCCGGCCATGTGGCGGCCTTCGGGCGTTTGGTAGCCCTGCACCAGCGCGGCGTCGGTGGACGGGTTCCAGACCTGGTCGTCGACCGCGTTGAGGATGCCGCTGAGCACGTTGCTGCGCTGGCGCAGCAGGCCGTCGAGGCCGCAGCCCTGTTCGGGCGTCTGGATCTCGAGCGCGTAGGTCGGGCTCACGGTGGTGAGCTGGTCGGCGAAGCACAGGCCGCCCTTCATGAAGGAGACCTGGCCGTGGTACTCCAAGCCGTTCATGTGGAAGGCCGACGCCGGCAGGCCGAGTTCGGCGAAGTGCTTCGGCGCGAACAGGCCCTGGTAGGCGAGGTTGTGCACGGTGAACACGGTGCCCACGTGCGGGCCGCCCGCGCGCCGCGCGAAAGACAGGTAGGCGGGCGCGAGCGCTGCGTGCCAGTCGTGCGCGTGCACGACGTCGGGCCGCCAGGCGGGGTCGAGCCCCTGCGCGAGCTGCGCCGCCGCCCAGCCCAGCAGCGCGAAGCGCCGGTGGTTGTCGCTGTAGGGCTGACGCGTGGTGTCTTCGTACGGATTGCCGGGCCGGTCGTAGAGCGCGGGCGCGTCGATCACGTACGTGGGAAGCGACGGTGCGCCGGCAATGGCCACATGCCCGGCGCGCAGGCCGAAGCGCTCGCCCCAGGGCGCGGTGAACTCGGCCACCGGCGCCAGGTCGCGCACGCCGGCCACGATGGCGGGAAAGCCCGGCAGCAGCGCGCGCGCTTCTTGTCCCGCGGCCATGAGCGCCAGGGGCAGGGCGCCGGCGATGTCCGCCAGGCCGCCGGTCTTGAGGAGGGGAAACAGCTCGGCGCTGACCTGCAGGATGCGCATGGTGTGATCAGGAAGCGGCAGCGGGCACGGGGTCGGGCGCCAGCCGGTGCAGCATTTCGCGCGTGACCAGCACCACGCCCGTTTCCGTGCGCTCGAAGCGCGCGGCATCGGCCTCGGCGTCTTCGCCGATCACCGTTTCGTCGGGGATCACGCAGCCGCGGTCGATCACCACGCGGTTGAGCCGGCAGCCGCGGCCCACTTCCACGTCGGGCAGCAGCACGGCTTCGTTGATCTCGCAGAAGGAGTGGATGCGCACGCCCGAGAACAGCACCGCGCTGCTGATCTTCGAGCCCGAGACGATGCAGCCGCCCGAGACGATGGTGTTGACCGTCATGCCGTGCTTGCCCTCGCGGTCGAGCACGAACTTGGCTGGCGGCAGCTGCCGCTGGTAGGTCCAGATGGGCCAGTCCGTGTCATAGATGTCGAGCTCCGGGGTGATCGAGGCCAGGTCGAGGTTGGCTGCCCAGAATGCATCAATCGTGCCCACGTCGCGCCAGTAGGCCTTGGCGTCGGGCCCACGCGAGGCGCGCGTGACGCACGACATGCTGAACGGATGCGCCAGCGCGCGGCCCTCGGCCACGGCGCGCGGAATGATGTCCTTGCCGAAGTCGTGGCTCGAATCGGGGTTGGCGTTGTCTTCCTCGAGCAGCCGGTACAGGTAGGCCGAATCGAAGATGTAGATGCCCATGCTGGCCAGCGCCATGTCGGGGTGGCCGGGCATGGCGGGCGGGTCGGCCGGCTTCTCCAGGAAGCTGGTGATCTGGCGGCCGTCGTCCACCGCCATCACGCCGAAGGCCGTGGCCTCCATGCGCGGCACCTCGATGCAGCCGACCGTGCAGCCCAGGCCGCGCTCGGCGTGGTCCTTGAGCATGACGGAGTAGTCCATCTTGTAGATGTGGTCGCCGGCCAGCACCACCACGTAGTCGTGCGGCGTGGAGCGGGTGCTGATGATGTCCAGGTTCTGGAACACCGCGTCGGCCGTGCCGCGGTACCAGTGCTCGTCGCCCATGCGCTGCTGCGCGGGCAGCACGTCGACCATCTCGTTGAGTTCGGCGCGCAAAAAACTCCAGCCGCGCTGCAGGTGGCGCATGAGCGAGTGCGACTTGTACTGCGTGACCACCGCCATGCGCCGGATGCCGGAGTTCAGGCAGTTGGACAGCGCGAAGTCGATGATGCGGAACTTGCCGCCGAAGTACACGGCCGGCTTGGCGCGGCGGTCGGTGAGCTGCTTGAGGCGCGAGCCCCGGCCGCCGGCCAGCACCAGCGCGATGGTGCGGCGGACCAGTTGATGGGCCTGCAGGGGCGCCTGCGGGGCCTGTGCGGCCCGGGTGTTGAGCTTGTCCATCTGTGTCTCCGTTCGTTCGCTTTGTTGAATTCGTCGTCGTCGTCAGAGTGTCCGCACCGAGTCTGGCACTGCACCGTGGGCTTGGCTCCTACGTTCTTGCAAGCCAGAGGCTCGAAACCGGCACCTCCACCGCGCGGCCCAGCAGACGGGGCGCGGTGCGCAGGTCGTCGGGGTCTTCGGCATCGGTGGCAAGGCAGCAGCGCCAGTCGCCATCCGGCAACGTGAAGGTGACGGGGTTCGGGCCCGCATTCACCAGCACCAGCCAGGCGTCCTCGGCATGCCCGAACAGGATCGCAAGGGCCGTGCCTGCGTGCCAGTCGGCCGGTGCCATCGGCTCGCCGTCGGGGCGCAGCCAGCGCAGGTCCGGCGGTGCGCCGGCCGGCGGCTCGGCCGGCCACCAGTGCGCGCTGCGCAGCGCCGGCGCCTCGCGCCGCAGGGCGGTGAGCCGCGCGACGAAGGCCGTCAGACGCGCGCGTTCGCTGGCCGGGTCGGGCAGCCCGATCCAGTTGAGCCAGGTGGTCTCGTTGTCCTGGCAGTAGGCGTTGTTGTTGCCGTTCTGGCTGTGGCCGAGTTCGTCGCCGGCCAGCAGCATCGGCGTGCCCTGCGACAGCATCAACGTGGCGAGCATGTTGCGCTGCTGGCGGGCGCGCAGCGCGAGCACCTCGGCGTCGTCGGTCGGGCCTTCGACACCGCAGTTGGTGCTCAGGTTGTGGGCATGGCCGTCGCGGTTGTCTTCGCCGTTGGCGAGGTTGTGGCGCGCCTCGTAGCTCACGAGGTCGCGCAGCGTGAAGCCGTCGTGTGCGGTGATGAAGTTGACGCTCGCGGTCGGTGCGCGGCCATCGTGCGCGAAGCTCGCGCTGGAGGCGGTGAAGCGGTGTGCGAAATCGCCCAGGCCCGTGGCACCTTCGCGCCCCTGGCGCAGCCAGAAGCCGCGTTGCGTGTCGCGGAAGCGGTCGTTCCATTCGAGCCAGCCCGGCGGGAACTCGCCGAGCCGGTAGCCGCCGGGGCCGATGTCCCACGGCTCGGCGATGCGCAGCGTGCGCGACAGCACCGGGTCTTGCGCAATCGCCGCGAAGAAGGGCGCGCGCGCATCGAAGCCGCGCTGCGCGTCGCGGCCCAGCACGGGGGCAAGGTCGAAGCGGAAGCCGTCGACGCCCATTTCGCAGGCCCAGAAGCGCAGGCTGTCCATCACGAGTTGCAGCACGCGCGGCTCGCCGAGGTTGAGGCAGTTGCCGGTGCCGGCCCAGTTCTCGTACAGCGCGCGATCGTCGGCGCGCAGGTGGTAGTACAGGGCGTTGTCGATGCCGCGCAGCGAGAGCGTCGGGCCGAGCTCGTCGCTTTCGGCGCTGTGGTTGTAGACCACGTCGATCACCAGTTCCATGCCGCGCGCATGCACCGCATCGGCCATAGCGCGGAACTCGCTGGCGGGCGTGGTGCCGGGGCGGCCGCTCCAGAAGCGCGCTTCGGGGGCGAACCAGCCGATGGTGTTGTAGCCCCAGTGGTTGGTCAGGCCTTTGGCGAGCAGGCGCTGTTCGTCGGCGCGGTGTTGCACGGGCATGAGGCTGAGGGTGGTGACGCCCAGGCGTTGCAGGTGGTCGAGGACGGCGGGTTCTGCAAGGCCTGCGTACGTGCCGCGCAGGGGTTCTGGTACGCCTGGGTGCTGGTGGGTGAGGCTGCGGATGTGCAGTTCGTACAGGACGCGGTCGGAAGGGGGGATGTGGGCGCGGCCTGTTGTCTGGGGTGTGTTGCTGGGTGCTGTGACGCGGGCTTTGAGTGCGATCGAGCCGTTGTCTCTGGTGTCGCGTTGGGTTGGGTTTGTGGGGGCGTGGCCCAGGAAGAGGTCGCTGCCGTTGTAGTGGCCGAGGATTTCTCGGGCGTAGGGGTCGAGGAGGAGCTTGGCGGGGTTGAAGCGCTGTCCTTCTTCTGGGGACCAGGGGCCGTGGACTCGGTAGCCGTAGATCAGGCCTGGTCTTGCGTTGGGGAGCAGGCCGTGCCAGATGCCGTCGGTGCGTTCTGGTAGCGCTAAGCGCTGCTGTTCGTTCTGGCCTGTGCTGTCGAAGAGGCAGAGTTCTACTTTGCTTGCTGATGGGGCTGCGATTGCGAAGTTGACGCCTTGCTGCGATGGGATTGCGCCCAAAGGGAGGGGGCTGCCTGGGCTCAGCATGTTGTTGGCTTCCCTGCGGGTTTGTTTTCCGAGGCCGGGACTCGCCCCGGCGGGCGACTTACTTTCTTTTGCTTCGCCAAAAGAAAGTAAGCAAAGAAAAGGCGACCCCACTGTCTGCGACCCTCCGCTTCGCTGCGGGCAACCTGCGGTGCTCGCGTTTCGCGGGGTCTCGCAGAACTCGCTTCGCTCAAACAGCTGCGAGCCCTGATCCGCGAAACGCTCCGCTCCTCGGCGCATACAGAGGGGCTTCGATACCGGGCGGGCCATCG
>NZ_CALRZC010000364.1:0-5210 GCF_943372545.1 Variovorax sp. YR752
CTCCGAGCAGGTGGCTGGGCCTGTCCCCACCACTGACCGCGACGATCGGCACCAGCGCCAGGTTGCGGTTGCCGTAGCCCAGCGTGAAGGTGCTGCCCTGTTCGGCGGTCGAGCCGGAGATGTCGAACCCGTAGGTGTCGGTGCGTGCGTAGACCAGCGGGCGCTGGTACGGCCTGTCGGTTCCCGGGGGCGGCGGCAATCGGGTCTCGGCGCCACCGGCGGGCAGGTTGCCAGGCGCAGGGCATGGCGTACGCGTGGCGAGGTGGCACTCGAAGCCCTGCGTGATGAGCTGCGCCGCCGCGCCGGTGGAGAACACCTGGCCGATCTTCACCGGGCTGTCCTTGTTCTCGGCGTCGGTCTTGAACACCGCGAACACCGACAGGGCATCGACCCTGTTGCCGGCCTGGCCGGTCATGGAGAAGGCCTGCGACGTGTGATCGACCACCGACACCGGCACCACCGCCAGGCTCTGGTTCTTCACGCCCAGCGAGACCGCGCCGCCGAGCGATGCGGTGTCGGCACCGAGCTTCAGGCCGACCGTCGTGCTGTCGGCAAACAGCAGCGGCGGATTGGAGGCGCACGCGCCGAGCAGCAGTGCGGCCGGCGTGAACAGCAGCAGCGATCGATGCGATGACATGGACGGACTCCTTGGCGTGTCAGGGCGAGGGGGTGGCGCGTGCCTCCAGCAGGCACACGCCGGCGAGTTGCTGGATCTGTTGCCGCGCGGCGGCGTCGAGCGTCGACGCATCGTCGATCCACAGCACCGCACGGCACTGCGGGCCGATCGCCGCAAAGCGCTGCCGCGCGTGACCGAGCACCAGGCCCAGCGGCGTCACCGACAGGCCCAGGCCGCTGAGCTGGCCGACCACCGCACGCTCCGGCGCGGCCAGTTCGACATGCAGCAGCCCGATGTGGCGGACCACCTTCACCTCGTCTTCGCCGGCATGCAGGTGCAGGCTCATGCAGCCGGACAGGCCGCTGCCAGCGCCCAGCGCAACGGCCCCCGCGAACGCCACTCGCCCGGCTCCTGTGAAGGTGATCGAGAAGCTGCGGCCCATGGGTTCACATTGGCCCATCGTGCGCGCCGCGACGCATCCTCAGGCGTGGGGAACAAGGGGCGCGCCCCGGGGCTGTCGCCCTGGCTCGACAATCCGGGCATGTCCGCTGCCCTGCCCACCGCCCCGCCCGCTGCCCACACCCACCGCCCGCTGGTCATCGCGCTGGCCGGCCTGCTCTCGCTGGCCATCGCGATGGGCATCGGCCGCTTCGCCTTCACGCCGCTGCTGCCGATGATGCTGCACGACGGCGTCACCGACCTGACCGGTGCCAGCTGGCTGGCGACGGCCAACTACCTCGGCTACTGGCTCGGTGCCATGGCCTGTGCATTGCAGCCGTGGCTGTGGCGGCGCCTCGCCCGCCCGGTGCCGCTGGCCCACACGGCGGCGGTGCGCACCGGCCTGGTGGCCACCGTGCTGCTGACCCTGGGCATGGCGCTGCCGGCCGCGGCGCTGTGGCCGCTGTGGCGGGCTCTGGCCGGCGTGGCCAGTGCGCTGGTGTTCGTCTACGTCTCCGGCTGGTGCCTGGCGCGGCTGAGCGCGCTGGGCGCACCGTCGCTGGCCGGGCTGATCTACGTCGGCCCGGGGCTGGGCATCACCGTCAGTGGCCTCGCGGCCAGCGCGATGGTGGCGCATGGCCTGACGGCCGCGATCGGCTGGGCGGTGTTCGCGTTGCTCGCAGCCGCGCTCACCGCGCTGGCCTGGCCGCAGTTGCGCGGTGCGGTCGCCGCGCCCTCGGCCGCAGCGGCGCAGGCCGACAGCCACCCCGGCGGCGCGGTGGCCGCGTTCACGCTGGCCTACGGCTTGGCCGGCTTCGGCTACATCGTGACGGCCACCTTCCTGCCGGTGATCGCGCGCCAGGCGCTGCCGGGCTCGATCTGGCTCGACCTGTTCTGGCCGCTGTTCGGTCTGGGGGTGTCACTCGGCGCCCTGCTGACGATCCGGCTGCCGACGCACCTCGACCGCCGCCACCTGCTGATGGCCTGCTACGGCATGCAGGCGGCCGGCGTGCTGCTCAGCGTGTGGTGGCCCAGCCTGGCGGGCTTTGCGCTGGGCAGCCTGCTGCTCGGCCTGCCCTTCACCGCGATCACGCTGTTCGCGATGCAGGAGGCGCGGCGCCTGCAGCCGCACAACAGCTCGGCGCTGATCGGCGCGCTCACCGCGGCCTATGGCCTCGGGCAGATCGCCGGGCCACCGATGGTGGCCTGGCTGCTGCGCCGCAGCGCCACGCCGGGCGCGGGCTTCGCACTGGCGCTGGAGATCGCCGCCGCTGCGCTGCTGCTTGGCTTGCTGATCTTCTGGGCGCTGGCGAGCCGCCACCCCGTCGACTGACGCCGGCCGGCCTCAGCAGCGCCCCGAACGCCGGCTGCGCGGCTGCAGCTTGTCGAGCTCGGCGATCTGCTGCTTGAGCAGGATCAGCAGGGTGCGCGCGTGCTCGACGGGCAGGCGCAGGCGGCTGTGGGCGGGCTGGTCGTCGCGCAGCGCGCGGGGCAGCACCAGCACGTCGGTGCCGAGCTCGATCATGCCCTTGTCGTGCCGGGCCGAGCTCAGGCGCTGGACTTCGATGTCGTAGGTCTTCACGGGTGGACTCTTGCGGTGGAGCGGTGCCGCATTGTCGCGGCACGCGCGGCACCCAGCGAACCTTGCGCTACGGCGTGCCCGCCGCCGCCCGCCGGCCGAGCGACAACGCCACGAAGTCGACGAAGGCCCGCACGCGGGCGGCGAGCTGGTGGCGCTGCGGGTAGACCGCGTAGAGGTCGGCATCGGGCGTGTGGAACTGCGGCAGCACCTGCACCAGCCGGCCGTTCTTCAGGTAGCGCTCGATGTCCCACTCGGCGCGCATCAGGATGCCGTGGCCGTCGAGCGCCCAGTTGACGGCGATCTCGCCGTCGTTGGTGGCCAGCCGGCCGCGCGTCTTGACGGCCTCGGTCGTCGCGTTCCTGCCGCGGCCACTGGTCAGGCGCCAGACACCGTAGGCCTCCTCACCCTGGCGGATGCCGATGCAGTGATGCCGGGTCAGGTCGTTCGGCACCCTGGGTGTCCCGTGCTTCGCGAGGTACGCCGGTGCCGCGCACAGCAGCCGGCGGTTCGGCGCGATGGGCCTGGCGATGATGCGCGCGTCCGGCGGCGCGCCGAAGCGGATGCAGACATCGAAGGAGTCGTCGGTCAGCGCCGGCGGGTTGACCGACAGCTGCAACTGCACTTCCACCTGCGGGTGCTTGCGCACGAAGCGCGAGATCAGCGGCGCCACGTGGCTGCGCCCGAAGCCCAGCGTCGCGTTCACGCGCAGCAGTCCCTTCGGCGTGGCCTTGGAGACGCCGAGCAGCTGCGCCATGTCGTCGATCTCGCCGAGGATGCGGCGCGCGTGCTCCAGGTACAGCTCGCCCTCGGGCGTCAGGCTCATGCGGCGCGTCGTGCGGTTGACGAGCGACAGGCCGACGCGCGCCTCCATCAGCGCCAGGTGCCTGCTGACGGCAGGGGTGGTGATGCCCAGCTCGCGCGCGGCCGCGCTCAGGCTGCCGGCACTGGCCAGCGCCGAGAAGAAGCCGAGGTCGCCCGGCTGGATGCCACTGCCCGTCGCTGCTGCGGTTCGCATCGATTGTTAGCTTCAGGTAAACGATGGATTCACTTTAGCGGTGAGTCGAAGGCCCGTCCACTTCCTACAGTCCCGTCACCGCCCAACCACTCCGACAGAGACACATCATGAAGACCTACTCGATCGCCACCATCCCCGGTGACGGCATCGGCCGCGAAGTCGTGCCCGCCGGCCAGCAGGCGCTGGAAGCGCTGGCCCGCACCAGCCGCACGTTCCGCTTCGCCTTCGAGAACTTCGACTGGGGCGGCGACCACTACCGTGCGCATGGCGTGATGATGCCGGCCGACGGACTGGACGCGCTGCGCGGCAAGGACGCGATCCTGTTCGGCTCGGCCGGCGACCCGCACATCCCCGACCACATCACGCTGTGGGGCCTGCGCCTGAAGATCTGCCAGGGCTTCGACCAGTACGCCAACGTGCGCCCGACGCGCATCCTGCCCGGCATCGACGGCCCGCTCAAGCGCTGCGGAGCGGACGACCTGAACTGGGTCATCGTGCGCGAGAACTCGGAAGGCGAATACGCCGGCGTCGGCGGCCGCGTGCACCAGGGCCACCCGATCGAGGCCGCCACCGACGTCTCGATGATGACCCGCGCCGGCGTCGAACGCATCATGCGTTTCGCCTTCAGGCTGGCCCAGTCGCGGCCGCGCAAGCTGCTGACCGTCATCACCAAGAGCAACGCGCAGCGCCACGCGATGGTGATGTGGGACGAGATCGCGCTGCAGATCTCGAAGGAGTTCCCCGACGTCACCTGGGACAAGGAACTGGTCGATGCCTCGACCGCGCGCATGATCAACCGCCCGGCCTCGCTGGACACCATCGTCGCGACCAACCTGCACGCCGACATCCTCAGCGACCTGGCCGCGGCGCTGGCCGGCAGCCTGGGTATCGCACCCACCGGCAACATCGACCCGGAGCGCCGCTACCCGTCGATGTTCGAGCCGATCCACGGCTCCGCCTTCGACATCATGGGCAAGGGCCTGGCGAATCCGGTCGGCACCTTCTGGTCGGTCGTGATGCTGCTGGAGCACCTGGGCGAGGTCGACGCCGCTCGGCAGGTGATGGCCGCCATCGAGCAGGTCACTGCCAACCCCAAGCTGCACACCCGCGACCTCGGCGGCAAGGCCACGACGGCCGACGTCACGCAGGCGGTGTGTGAACTGCTGGGCGCCGGCGCACAGCGCCAGGCTGCCTGAGACGACACCCCACTGGAGACAAGATGAAGATCACCCACAAGTTCAAGCGTCGTCAACTGATCCAGGCCGTGATCGTCGAGAGCAAGCCCGGCGCCGGCGCGACGCTCGGCGCGGACCACGTGGCCAAGGCCAAGGCGGACGGCTACACGCTGCTGGTCGGCGCGGTGCATCACACCATCGCGTCCAGCATCTACAAGACGCTGCCCTACGACGTCCAGAAGGACGTGGCGCCGGTCACCACGATCGCGCTGGTGGCCAACGCGCTGGTCGTCAACGCCAGCACGCCGGCGAAGACCGTGGCCGAGCTGGTCACGATCGAGTGAGGCGCGCGGGGTGAGCGCTCGTCGTCACGGCAAACGCGAT
>NZ_CALRZC010000365.1:0-5199 GCF_943372545.1 Variovorax sp. YR752
CCTTGTAGGGCACGTGGACCATCTGGATGCCGGCCATGTTGTTCATCATCTCCATCACCACGTGCGGGCCCGAGCCGATGCCCAGCGACCCGTAGTCGACCGATCCCGGCTTGGCCTTCGCACGCGCGATCAGGTCTTTCAGGGTGGCGTCGGGCTGGTTCGGGCCGGTGACCAGCACATAGGGCACCAGCGCGACCTGCGTCACGGGGGTGAAGTCGCGGAAGGTGTCGTAGGGCAGCTTGGTGTACACGTTGGGGTTGATGCCCATGATCGAGTTGACCGTCATGAACAGCGTGTAGCCGTCGCCCGGGCTCTTGGCAGCGAGCTCCGCGCCGATGATGCCGGCCGCACCCGCGCGGTTGTCGATGACCACGGGCTGCCCGAGCGCACGCCCGAGGGGCTCGCTCACGATGCGTGCCACCACGTCGGGCGATACACCGGCCGCAAAGGGCACGATGACCTTGATGGGCCGGTCGGGCCACTTGCCCTGCGCGAGCAGCGGCGGGGCGGCCATTGCGGCGGCAGCCGCGCCCAGGTGCGCGAGCACGGTGCGGCGGGAAAAGCGTGGGTCCTGCATGGGGTGTCTCCGTTCTTTTTTCTGAAAGATTCAGGCGAGCCAGTCGCGCAGCGCGGCGATGAGCGGCTGCGGCGCAACGATGTGTGGGTAATGCCCGCCGGTCGCAAGGCTCAGGTGCCGAGCGCCAGGGTAGAGCGCCCGTACACGCGCACGCACCGCGGGCGTGATCGTCGGATCGTCCTCGCAGTCGCACACCACCGTGTTGGCGATGGCTGGCACGGCGGCTGGCGCCTGCGCATGGGCCACCTGGCGCAATCGCTGGTGGAAGGCGCGCGCCGGCAGGCCGTGGTGCAGCATGTGCAGCTGCACGCTGCGCAGAAGATCGTCGGGCCTGGCCGCCAGGACGGCATGCCAGCGGGCGATGACCTCGTCATCGGTGGCGGTGTCCAGCCAGGCCGCATCGAACAGCGGCGAGGCCTTCACGTCGGACCCGTTGACGAAGGTGTTGCCCAGCCACAGCGCCGAAACGTACTGCGGAAATTCGGCGGCGACATGCTGCGCCCACCAGGCGCCGTAGGACGAACCCCAGAGCGCGACCGCGCCGGTGTCCAGATGCCCGAGCAGCGCGGCCAGCCCGTGCGCGAGCTGCGCCGGGCTGCGGCCGCCGGGGTAGGTGACGCTGACCACGCGGCGCTCGGTGTCGAAGGCTTGCGCCACCTGCCAGGCCGTGTCGCCATTGCCCAGCGCACCCGGCAGCAGGACCAGCGGGGCCCTCGCCGTGCGGCGGGCGTTGTCGCGGTAGTCCCAGTGCGTGCCGTCGTCCTCGGTGAAGCGGCCCAGCGGCGCGCTGGCGACATAGCGGCTCAAGGCGGGCGGCGAAGGGTGGGCCAGGCTCATGCGAGGTAGCCTTCTTCGCGCAGCGTCGACTTGGCCTTCTCGGTGAAGTCGGCCTCCGGCGCGTTGCCGCCGATGACGAACATCAGGAAGTGCGTCTTGTCCGGCTCGCTGTGGGTGATGTTCTCGAAGCGCCGGTTCACGCCGGGCGGAAAGGAGCAGATGTCCCAGGGGCCGACGTCGAAGTACTCGTCCTTGCCGTCCAGTTCCCACGAGCAGCGCCAGGTGCCGGTCAGGGGCATGAAGGTCTCGTTGGTGTCGTGGTTGTGCATCATCGGGCCGTTGCCCGGCTTGGCCTCGCAGAAGCCCAGGTTGAAGCCTTCGCTGATGCGAATCGCGGCGTTTTCGGCGGCCTGCGCGCCCACGGGCGACACCACCTGCGCACCGCCCTTGCCGGCCGGCGGCTGGAAGCCCACCGCGTTGTAGAGCTTGCGCACGGCGCTCGGGTATTGGCTGTCGGGCAGGCCCCCGTCGAAGCCCTTGAGGTCCTTGAAGTAGGCAACGCGTTTGCGCATCTCTTCGCGCGTGACGCGGATCTGGGGAATGGCCATCGTGAACATCTCTGTGGAAGTGAAGGAGAGGCCTTCGAGTATTCGCGTCCAGGTCCGCGAACGCCATCGCAAGATCCGATGCGCGCCATCGGCTTCGCGATGACGCATGCGGGTTTTCCCGTCGCCAGGCGCCACGCGATCCATGCGCCGGCGCGGCAAGATATGTCCATGAAACTTCAGGATCTCGACCTGCACCTGTTGCGTGCCTTCGACGCGCTGCTGCGTGAAAGGCATGTGACCCGCGCCGCGGAACGGCTGGGCATGAGCCAGTCGTCGATGAGCGTGTCGCTGGCCAAGCTGCGCGATCTGTTCGGCGACGAACTGCTGATGCGCTCGGGCAGTGGGTGGATGCCCACGGAGCTGGCATTGGTGCTCTGGCCGCGTGTGCAGGACGCCATCGGCGCGCTCGAGCGCGTGCTCGATGCGCCGAGCTTCGACCCCGCCACCGCGACGACCACCTTCCGGCTGATCGTCATCGACTACATCGACCTGCTGATGATGCCCGCCGTGATGCGCCGCATCCGGCAGGAGGCACCGGGCGTGAAGCTGCATGTGCTGCAGACCAACCCCCATCACTTTGGCGAGATGATGGCGGCTGGCGAACTCGATCTGGCGTTGACGTATTTCCCCGGCGCGCCCGACTACCTGAAGGGGCGCAAGCTCTTTTCCGATCGCTTCCTCGGCCTGTGCGCCAGCAGCCACCCGGTGCTTTCCCAAACGCTGGACGTGGCGGGTTTCTGCGCTCTGCCGCATGTGACCATCGAACTCGATGCCGCGCAGATATACAACGTGCAGATCGACGCGGCGCTCGAACCCCATGGCCTGCGCCGGCGGGTGCAGATGATCAAGCCCAGCTTTCTGGCGCTGCCCTTCGTGCTGGAGACCTCGGACATGGTGGCCAGCGTGCCCGCACGCCTGGCGCGCCGCATGACGCGCATGGCGACGGTCTCGTTGTTCGACATCCCGCTCGAGCTGCCGTTGTTCGACGTGCGCATGCTCTGGCACCCGCGCACCGACCATTCGCCTGCGCATGAATGGCTGCGCGGCCTGATGCTGGCGTGCGCACGCGAAGCCTGAGCGCCGACTGCCGGCGCGGTCAAGTCGCGCGTGGGCGTGGGGTCACTTGCTCTTGTCTCGTGCCGTCGCAAGGTTGCGGGCCTCGGCCAGCAGCGGCTTCACCGTCTCGAAGGTCGCGGCGCTCGGGTTGATCACGCTGACCCAGTACATCTTTGCGTACACCGGGTGCGGCATCAGCTGGTCGAGCGCCATGTAGTCGATGCCCGACGGTTCAGCGTCGCCGAACAGCGCGCGAAAGGTCTCCTTGCCCACGCCGACGTTCAGGCGAAACACGCCGGGGCGGTTCAGGTTCGAGGCGCTGTCGAACGCGCTGTCCTTCGTGACGATCGTGGCAAAGGGGAACTTGTTGTCCGCACCGTGGAAGAAGAAGGTGTTGTCGTCGGCCACGTCGAAATGGCCGCCGCCGAGCGTGTCGATGAGGTGTTGGGTGATGTCGTCTTCGGTCATGGAGGTCAATTGGAGATCAGGGTTTCCATCGTCGCAGGCCGAGCTCGTCGGCGAGCGCCTGGTAGGCCTTGATGCGCGCCTGCACGTAGTCGTCGAGCGCGGCGCCGGTGAGCGCGAAAGGATAAAGGCTGTGCCGTTCGCGCAGCGCCGCATAGCCCGGCGCGGCCGTGGCCTCGGCGAAGGCGGTGGTCCATGCGCGCACGGCGGCGTCGGGCACGTTGGCGCTGAGGTACACGCCGCGCACGGTCGGCCAGACGATGTCCACGCCTTGCTCGCGCGCGGTGGGCACGCCCGCGAGCGCACCGCCCAGTCGCGTTTCCGACAGCACCGCGAGCAGTCGCACGGCCGCGCCGCCGGCGATGGCCTGCAGCGCCTCGGCGGCATCGCCCGGGAACGCGTCGACGTGCTTGCCCTGCAGCGCGCCCAGCGCGTCGCCGCCGCCTTCGAAGGACACGAAGCGCATCGCCTTCGGTGCGCCGCCCGCCGCACGCACCAGCAGCGCGGCCTTCACCCAGTCCTGGCTGCCGACCGTGCCGCCCGCACCGAAGACGATGCGCGACGGGTCCTGGCGCAGCGCGGCGATCAGGTCCTGCAAACGTCGGTAGGGCGAGTCGCGGTGCACGGCGACGACGCCGTAGTCGGTGCCGAGCGTGGCGATCCAGCGCACGGCCGAGGGCGGGTGCGGCCCGAAGCGGCCCTGCGCAAGGTTGAGCAGCGAGCCGCTCGAGAACGCGACCAGCGTGCCCGGCCCGCCGAGCTGGCCGCTGGCGATGCGGTCGAAGGCGACGGCACCAATGCCGCCCGGCAGGTAGCGCTGCGCGAGCGGCGTGCGCGCGGGGCGCACCGCCTGCAGCGCGTCGCGTGCGAGCGCGCAGGTCAATGCGAAGCCGCCGCCGGCCTTGGCGGGAATCACGCACTCCGCCGGGCCTTCGGAGGCATCACCGGCCGCCGCTGTCGCATGCAGCGCAGCAGGCGCGAGCCATGCAGACAGCGCACGCAGCGCATGGCGACGGGTGAAGGCGAAGGGGCGTGGCATCGAAGAAGAAGGGCGGCGGTTCACCCCGCGGGACGGGGCCACCAGATGATGGCATGCAGGCCCGGCCCCGCGCCACGCGCTTCGAGCCGCAAATCGCCGCGGTGCCGCTGCGCGATGGCGCGCACGATCGCCAGGCCGAGCCCGAAGCCGCCGGCGCCCGCGCGCGTGCCGCGACGGAAGCGCTGGCCCAGCGTGGCACGCTCTTCGTCACTCAGGCCGGGACCGTCGTCCTCGACATTGAGGCTCCAGCCTGCTGCGTCGCCGGCTGCGAAGAGCGTGATGGTGCCGGCCACCGGCGTGTAGGTGATCGCGTTCGCCACGAGGTTGCTCAGCGCTTCGCGCAGCAGGCCGCGGTCGCCCACCGCGTGCAGGTCGGGGGAGGGCGCATGGATGCCCAGGTCGATGCCCAAGTCGATGCGTTTGGCGCGCGCCAGCGGCAGCAGGTCGACGGCCACCTCGCGCAGCAACTCGGCGGTGTCGAATTCAGCGGGCTCGACGGCCACGGTGTCGCTGCGGCCCAGCGCCAGCAGTTGCTGAGCGCTGCGCGTGGCGCGGCCGATCTCGGCGCCGAGCGCGTCAAGCGCGGCGCGCACCTGCACCGGGTCGTCTTCGCGCCGTGCGTAGTCGGCCTGCATCTGCAGCGTGGTGAGGTGCGTGCGCAGCTGGTGCGAGGCGTC
>NZ_CALRZC010000366.1:0-5173 GCF_943372545.1 Variovorax sp. YR752
CGCCCGCCGCGGTCGGCGACCTGCGCGACGTGCGGGGCCAGGCGTCCGCCAAGCGCGCGCTGGAGATTGCCGCAGCCGGCGGCCACGGGCTGCTGATGGTCGGCCCGCCAGGCAGCGGCAAGTCGATGCTGGCGCAGCGCTTCGCCGGCCTGCTGCCGCCGCTGACCGAGCAAGAGGCGATCGAGTCCGCGGCGGTGCTCAGCCTGACCAGCGCCGGCGCCACGCACCCCTGGGGCGAGCGCCTGGTGCGCGCGCCGCACCACAGCGCCTCTGCCGCGGCGCTGGTCGGCGGCGGCTCACCGCCGCGGCCAGGCGAGATCTCGCTGGCCCATCACGGGGTGCTCTTTCTCGACGAACTGCCGGAGTACCCGCGCCATGCACTGGAGGCACTACGCGAGCCGCTGGAGACCGGCCGCGTGACGATCTCGCGCGCCGCACGCCAGGCCGACTTCCCAGCCCGCTTCCAGTTGCTCGCGGCGATGAACCCCTGCCCTTGCGGCCATCTCGGCAACGGGGCCATGAACTGCCGCTGCACCCCCGACGAAGTGGCCCGCTACCAGGGCCGGCTGAGTGGCCCGCTGCTCGACCGCATCGACCTGCAGGTCGAAGGGCCGGCGGTACCGCCGCAGGCCTTGTCGGACGCGGCCGACGGCGAGGCCAGCACGGCGGGTGCCGCTCGCGTGGCGGCGGCGCGCGAGCGTGCGCTGCAGCGCCAGGGTGAGCTCAACCGCGCGCTGGCCGGCGACGCCCTGGAACGCCACTGCGCGCTAGCCGCCGCCAGCAACGAGTTCCTGCACCAGGCGGCACTGCGCCTGGGCTGGTCGGCGCGCGCCTTCCACCGGGTGCTGCGCGTCGCACGCAGCATCGCCGACCTGGCCGGCGACGAGCGCGTCGCCCTCGCCCACCTGGCCGAGGCGATCCAGTACCGCCGGGTGCTGGTGCTGCGCTGAGGCCCGCGATCAGCCCTGGCCGCCGAGTGCGCGCAGCCTGCTGCCCTCGACCTGCACACGAGCGCCCACCGCCGGCGCGCTCGTCTGCTCGACGGTACGCACCGAGCCGTCGTCCATGCGGATGGTGACCTGCTGCACCGTGGTGCTCTTGGCGCGTTTCTCGATCTCGTGGCCCGCCACGCCGCCGCCGACGGCGCCGATGACGGTCATCGCCTTGCGGCCGTTGCCGCCGCCGACCTGGTTGCCCAGCGCCGCGCCGATCACGCCACCGGCGACGGCGCCGACGCCGCTGCCCTCGCCCTTCTTCGTCACCGAGCGCACCGACTCGACCACGCCGCAGCTCTGGCACACCGGCGCTGCCGCCACCTTGGGAGCAGGTGCGGGGTTGGCCTTGGTCGCCACTCTCGCGACGGGCTTCTCGACCGGCTTGGCCTCGGGCGCCGCCGCCTCCTGCGCGGGCACGGGCTGGCTGGCCGGCTCGGGCAAGCCCTTGCGCGCCAGCATGCCGGCACCGGCGGCGATCGATGCTGCACCCAGCACGCCGGCGATGAGCCAGACGGTGCGCGAAGGGGCGGCGGGCGCAGCGACGGCGCCGGGGGACAGTTCGGTAGACATGGGTGTTCTCCTGGTTGGTTTCCAACGACAACGCGGATTCGACCGCAGGCGCGGACGCCGGCCGCAGCGCAGCACGAATCAGTGGTAACCGTTGGTCAACGGTGGCGGCCTGACGCCACCGTCCGTCACGTCTGGCGCAGCGCCACAGCAGCGCGGCGGCTACAGCAGCGCAGCGAGTGAGCGGCGCACCTGCGCTTGGTCGAGCGCGCTGCGCGCCGCCCAGTCGGCAAGCTGGTCCTCGCCGACCTTGCCGACGTTGAAGTAGGTGGCCTCGGGGTGCGCCAGGTAGAAGCCGCTGACGCTGGCCGCCGGCGTCATCGCCAGGCTCTCGGTGAGCGCCATGCCGATGTCCGCGCACTGCAGCACGCGGAACATGTCGCGCTTGACGGTGTGGTCCGGGCAGGCCGGATAGCCCGGCGCGGGGCGGATGCCGCGGTACTTCTCGGCGATCAGATCCGCGTTGGACAGCGACTCGTCGGCCGCATAGCCCCAGAACTCGGTGCGCACACGCTGGTGCAGGCGCTCGGCAAAGGCCTCGGCCAGGCGGTCGGCCAGCGCCTTGAGCATGATCGCGCTGTAGTCGTCGTGGTCATCGAGGAACTGCTTCTCCTTCTTGTCCACACCCAGCCCGGCGGTGACGGCGAACAGGCCCACGTAGTCTGCCCGGCCGCTGTCCTTCGGCGCAACGAAGTCGGCCAGGCAGCGGTTGGGCCGCCGCACGCCGTCGACCACCGGCCGCTCTGTCTGCATGCGCAGGCCGCGCCAGGTCATCAGCACCTGCTCACGCGACTCGTCGGCATAGATCTCGATGTCGTCATCGTTCACCGTGTTGGCCGGGTACAGGGCGATCACGCCGTTGGCGGTCAGCCAGCGGCCCTCGATCAGGCGCTTGAGCATGCGCTGACCGTCGCTGAGCACACGCCGTGCCGACTCGCCGACGATGTCGTCGGTGAGGATCGCCGGGTAGGGGCCGGCCAGGTCCCAGGTCTGGAAGAACGGCGCCCAGTCGATGCAGGCGGCGATCTCGGCCAGGTCCTGGTTGCGGAACACGCGCCGGCCGGTGAACTTCGGTTTCGCCGGCGTGTACGCCGACCAGTCGATCGGCGTCTTGTTGGCGCGCGCTGCGGAAAGCGTCACCAGCGGCGTCGCCTTCTTGTTCGCATGCTGCGTGCGCACGCGCTCGTAGTCCGACTTCAGCTCGTCGATGAAGGCGGTGGCGCGGCCATCGGAGAGCAGTTCGGAGCAGACGCTGACCGAGCGGCTCGCATCCGGCACGTAGACCACCGGCCCCTCGTAGTGCGGCGAGATCTTCACCGCGGTGTGCACGCGGCTGGTGGTCGCGCCGCCGATCAGCAACGGGATCTTCCTGATGCGGAAGAAGTCGTCGCGCTGCATTTCGGCGGCGACGTGCTGCATCTCCTCGAGGCTGGGCGTGATCAGGCCGGACAGGCCGATGATGTCGGCGCCCTCGACCTTGGCGCGCGCCAGGATGTCCTGGCAGGGCACCATCACGCCCATGTTCACCACCTCGAAGTTGTTGCACTGGAGCACGACGGTGACGATGTTCTTGCCGATGTCGTGCACATCGCCCTTGACGGTGGCGATGACGATCTTGCCCTTGGCCTTGGCCTCGCCGCCGGCCTCGACCATCGCCAGCTTCTCGGCCTCGATGTAGGGCAGCAGGTGGGCCACCGCCTGCTTCATCACGCGCGCGCTCTTGACCACCTGCGGCAGGAACATCTTGCCCTGGCCGAACAGGTCGCCGACCACGTTCATGCCGGCCATCAGCGGCCCTTCGATGACGTGCAGCGGGCGGCCGCCGCGGGCCTGGATGGCCTGCCAGGCCTCTTCGGTATCGGCGACGATGAACTCGGTGATGCCGTGCACCAGCGCGTGGCTGAGCCGCTCGTCGACGTTGCCGGCGCGCCAGGCCAGGCGCGCGCTGTCGTCCCTCGCGGCGCCCTTGGCGCGCTCGGCGATCTCGACCAGGCGCTCGCCGGCATCCTTGCGGCGATTGAGCACCACGTCCTCGACACGCTCGCGCAGCTCGGCGTCGAGGTCGTCGTAGACGCCGACCATGCCGGCGTTGACGATGCCCATGTCCATGCCGGCCTGGATCGCGTGGTACAGGAACACGGTGTGGATGGCCTCGCGCACCGGGTCGTTGCCGCGGAAGCTGAAGCTGACGTTGCTCACACCGCCCGACACCTTGGCGCCGGGCAGGTTCTGCTTGATCCAGCGTGTCGCCTCGATGAAGTCGACGGCGTAGTTGTCGTGCTCCTCGATGCCGGTAGCGATGGCGAAGATGTTCGGGTCGAAGATGATGTCTTCCGGCGGGAAGCCGACCTCGTCGACGAGGATGCGGTAGGCCCGCGTGCAGATCTCGGTCTTGCGCGCGAAGGTGTCGGCCTGGCCTTTCTCGTCGAAGGCCATCACCACCGCGGCCGCGCCGTAGCGGCGCACCAGCTTGGCCTGATGGCGGAAGGCGTCTTCGCCTTCCTTCAGCGAGATCGAGTTGACGATGCCCTTGCCCTGGATGCACTTCAGGCCGGCCTCGATCACCTCCCACTTCGAGCTGTCGACCATGATCGGCACGCGCGCGATCTCCGGCTCGCCGGCGATCAGGTTGAGGAAGCGCACCATCGCGGCCTTGCTGTCGAGCATGGCCTCGTCCATGTTGATGTCGATGACCTGTGCGCCGTTCTCGACCTGCTGGCGCGCCACCGACAGCGCCTGCTCGAATTCGCCGGCGAGGATCATGCGCGCGAAGGCCTTCGAGCCGGTCACGTTGGTGCGCTCACCGATGTTGACGAACAGCGTGCCGGCGCCGATCTCCACCGGCTCCAGGCCGGCAAGCTTCATCGGGGGGACGTCGGCGGCTGCAGGGGCGGTGGTGGCGTTCATCGCGGCGATTCCATCGGGGGCCGCGGCTCACCGCGACCTGAAGTCGGGTGAGCGCCGTTGGCTGCAGCGCGCGGGTCTGTCGATACTGCGCTGCCCTGCCCGAGCCTGGCGACCACTGCGGTCGTCGCAACGCTCCTCGGGCGAGCCGCGATTGTACGGTTACCGATGCTCGCAAGCCCGCCCTTGCTCAGGGTGGTGGCGATGCGGTGCAATCGCCGCCATGCCAAGAACTTCACGAACTGCGGCCGCACTGTCGGTGCTGCTGGCCCTCGGCGGCTGCGCGTTGCCGCAGGTCGCCCCGCCCGCGGTGCCGCCGACGGTCAGCGCCGCGCCGGTGAAGCCCGCGCCAGCCGGCGCCTGGGCCTGGACGCCGCAGCTCGAATCGGCCGGATCGCGGCTGCGCCTGTCGCTGCTCGGCTCGGGCGCCGATGTGTCGCAGACCAGCGACCAGCGCCTGTGGATCAGCCTGCCGTCGGAGGACACCTTCCCGCCCGGCCGGCCGGCGATCAGCCCTGCCGCCGGCGCCTGGCTGGACAAGATCGCCGCCACGCTGCGCACCCTGCCGCGTGCCGAGGTGCAGATCGTCGGGCCGGTCGACAGCCGCGGCGGCGCCGCCCTGGCGGTCGATCGCGCCGCCAGTGCCCGCGACTGGATGGTGATGCGTGGCGTGCCGCCGCGGCGCATGGCGGTGTCGGGGCAGGCGC
>NZ_CALRZC010000367.1:0-5152 GCF_943372545.1 Variovorax sp. YR752
GGCCGCGGACGCGCCCACCAGCCCGATGCCGCTGCCGCCACCGCTGGCGGGGAGCGAGGCGGCACAGCCGCAGCAGGCCGCCGTCGCGCCGCTGCGCCTGCTCTACGTCGAGGACAACCGCATCAACGCGCTGCTCTTCGAGGAAGCGATGCGCATGCTCGGCGGCATCGAACTGCAGGTCGCCGAGGACGGCGCCGAGGCGCTGCAACTCGCCCGGCACTGGGCGCCGCAGGTGCTGGTGCTCGACGCCAACCTGCCGGACATGCACGGCCACGAACTGCTGGGCCGCCTGCGCGAGCTGCCCGGCCTGGCGACGACACCGGCCTTCATGTGCTCGGCCGACGCGATGCCGGAGGACCTGGAGCGCGCCCGTGCGTCCGGCTTCATCGGCTACTGGACCAAGCCGATCGAATTGCCCAAGGTCAGTGCGGCGCTGGACGCGCTGCGCAACACCACGGCGGCCTGATGCGCGCACGTCAACGATAATCGCGCGCCCTCTGCCGCCCCCATGAGCTTCGCCACCGAACCTGCCCATCGCCACGGCACGCCCGAACAGACCGCCGTGCTGCTGGTCAACCTCGGCACGCCCGACGCGCCGACACCCGCCGCGCTGCGCCGCTACCTGGCGCAGTTCCTCGGCGACCCTCGGGTGGTCGAGATTCCGCGCGCGCTGTGGTGGCTGATCCTGCACGGCGTGATCCTGCGCGTGCGGCCGGCGAAGTCGGCGAAGAAGTACGAGAGCGTCTGGATGCCCGAAGGCTCGCCGCTGCAGGTCTGGAGCAGCAAGCAGGCCACGCTGCTGCGCGGCTACCTCGGCGAGCGCGGCCACCCGGTGCTGGTGCGCCACGCGATGCGCTACGGCAACCCCTCGGTGGACAGCGTGCTCGACGAGCTGAAGGCCGCCGGCGCCACCCGCATCCTGCTGCTGCCGATGTACCCGCAGTACTCCGGCCCGACCACCGCCAGTGCCTGGGACGCGGTCGGCGCCTGGTCGGCCCGCGTGCGCAGCCTGCCCGAGTTCCGCTTCGTCAACCGCTACCACGACGACGCCGGCTACATCGAGGCGCTGGCCCAGCGTGTGCTGGCGCACTGGCAGACCAACGGCCGCGGCGACAAGCTGGTGCTGAGCTTCCACGGCGTTCCCAAGCGCACCCTGCTGCTCGGCGATCCGTACCACTGCGAATGCCTGAAGACCGCGCGACTGCTCGGCGAGCGCCTGACGCTGCAGAAGGAACAGCTCGTCGTCACCTTCCAGAGCCGTTTCGGCAAGGCCGAGTGGCTGCAGCCCTACACCGAGCCGACGCTGGTCGAGCTGGCGAAGCAGGGTGTGGCCAGCGTCGACCTGATGTGTCCCGGCTTCACCGCCGACTGCCTCGAGACGCTCGAAGAGATCGACCAGGAGGCGCGTGAAGCCTTCCTCGAGGCGGGCGGCAAGGCGTTCCAGTACATCCCCTGCCTGAACGACAGTCATGCGTGGATTGCCGCGCTGGCCGACATCGCGATCCGCCACATGCAGGGCTGGTCGGTGAAGGCGGCCGATGCGAAGGCCCTGGAGGCGCAGCGCCAGCGCGCGCTGGCCGCCGGCGCCTCCGACTGAACCGCGCGACGCGGATCAGGGCGCGCGGCGCAGCTTGCGCCGCAGGCGCAGCAGCCTCGGCAGGCCGAGCACGAGCAGGATCACGATGATCAGCACCAGCGAACCCGGCCGCTCGAGGAACACGCTCCACCTGCCCTCGCCGATCGACAGCGCGTTGCGCATCTGCGCCTCGGCCAGCGGCCCGAGGATCATGCCCACCACCACCGGTGCGGTCGGGAAGTCGAAGCGCCGCATCACCACGCCGAGCAGGCCGATCGCGTAGAGCAGCACCAGGTCGAAGGCCGACTGGCGCATGCCGTACACGCCCACCGTGGCGAAGATCAGGATGCCGGCGTACAGCGGCGGCTTGGGGATCTTCAGCAGCTTCACCCACAGGCCCACCAGCGGCAGGTTGAGCACCAGCAGCATCACGTTGCCGATGTACAGCGAGGCGATCAGCGCCCACACCAGCGCGGCATTGCTGTCGAACAGCTGCGGCCCCGGGTTGATGCCGTAGTTCTGGAACGCGCCGAGCAGGATCGCCGTGGTGTTGGAGGTCGGGATGCCCAGCGTCAGCAGCGGGATCAGCGTGGCGGTGATGGCCGCGTTGTTGGCCGCCTCCGGCCCGGCCACGCCTTCGATCGCGCCGGTGGTGCCGAACTCCTCCTTGTGCTTGCTGAGCTTCTTCTCGGTGGCATAGCTGATGAAGGTCGGGATCTCGCTGCCGCCGGCCGGCACGGTGCCGAACGGGAAGCCGATAAAGGTGGCGCGCAGCCAGGCCGGCCAGGAGCGCTTCCACTCGGAGGCGGTCATGTGGACCTTGCTCATCCTGTTCTGCGTCTCGACGGTGCGGCCCTCGTAGAGCACCGCGTAGAGCGCCTCGGCGACGGCGAACAGGCCGACGGCGATGAGCACCACCTCCAGGCCGTCCATCAGCTCGGGCGTCCCGAAGGTGTAGCGCGCCTGGGCCGAGATCTGGTCGAGGCCGACCAGGCCCATCGCCAGGCCGACGAACAGCGCGGTCAGCCCGCGCAGCGTGCTCTTGCCGAGCACCGCGGACACCGTGCAGAAGGCCAGCACCATCAGCAGGAAATACTCCGGCGGCCCGAGCTTGACGGCGTGCTCGGCGACCAGTGGCGCGAACAGCGTGACGCCCACGGTGGCGATGGTCCCGGCGACGAAGGAGCCGATCGCCGCGGTGGCCAGCGCCGCGCCGGCGCGGCCGTTCTTGGCCATCTTGTTGCCTTCCATGGCGGTGACCATGGAGCCGGCCTCGCCCGGCGTGTTCAGCAGGATGGAGGTGGTCGAGCCGCCGTACATCGCACCGTAGTAGATGCCGGCGAAGAAGATCATCGAGGCGGTCGGGTCGACCTTCAGCGTGATCGGCAGCAGCATCGCCACCGCGGTGGCCGGGCCGATGCCGGGCAGCACCCCCACCGCCGTGCCGATGGTGCAACCGAGCAGCGCCCACAGCAGGTTGATCGGCGTGCCAGCGGTGACGAAACCCTGCAGCAGGTTGTTCCAGAGGTCCATGGCTCAGATCCAGCCCGTGTCGGTGAGGCCGGGCAGGCTGATCGCGAGCAGCTTGCCGAACATCCAGTAGACCGGCGCAGCAATGGCCATGCCGACCGCCAGGTCGACGATCCACGCCTTGGGCGAGAGGTCGAGCCGGCCTTCGGCCGACTTGAAGCCGCGCACCGCGAGCACGAAGCACAGCGCACAACTCAGCACGAAGCCGATGCGCGTGATCAGCGCCGCGGTGCACAGGATGCCGATCGACACCCAGATGAAGCCGGGCCAGTGGCCGTGCTCGTCGCCGGAGGGCTGCTCCATCAGCCGGAAGCCGCCGGTCACGGCCTCCCAGACGAGGAAGGCGCCGCAGGCCAGCAGCGCCAGCCCGACCACCCAGGGCAGGAAGTTGGGCCCGACACCGCCGTAGCCGGCGTCGGAGCGGATCGTCGTGGCGCCCGCGACGATCAGCGCCCCCAGCGCCAGCGTGCCGGCGCCGACCGCGACGTGGCGCCGGTTCATCAGACCATTCCCGACTTCACCATGATCGCGCGCAAAGCAGCGAACTCGTCGTCGACGAACTTCTCGAACTCGGCACCGGCCATCACCGCCGGCGTCCAGGCGTTCTTCGCGAGCGACTCGGCCCAGGCCTTGGACTTGGTGGCCTTGACCACCATGTCCGTCAACGCCTTGCGCTGCTCGGGCGTGATGCCGGGCGCGCCGTACACGCCGCGCCAGTTGCCGAGCACCACGTTGACACCCTGCTCCTTCAGCGTCGGCACCTCGATGCCGGGCAGGCGCTTCTCGCTGGTCACGCCGATCGCGCGCATCTTGCCGGCCTTGATGTACTCGGCGAACTCGCTGTAGCCGCTGCCGCCGATCGTCACGTTGCCGCCGAGGATGGCGGCCACCGCCTCGCCGCCCCCACGGAAGGCGACGTAGTTGATCTTCGCCGGGTCGACACCGACCTCGCGGGCGATCATCGCCGCGGCGATATGCTCGGTGGAGCCGCGCGAGCCACCGCCCCACTTGACGCTGCCCGGGTCCTTCTTGAGCTGATCGATGACGTCCTTCATCGTCTTCAGCGGTGAACTGGCCGGCAGCACGAAGACGTTGTATTCGCTGGTCAGGCGCGCCAGCGGCGTGGCCTGTGTCAGGCTCACCGGCGGCTTGCCGGTGATGATGCCGCCGAGCATCACCGCGCCCATCACCATCAGCGCGTTCGGGTCGCCCTTGCTGGCGTTGACGAACTGCGCCAGGCCGATGGCGCCGGCGGCGCCGCCCTTGTTGTCGAAGCTGACCGACGAGGCAACACCGGCGTCCTGCAGCGCCTTGCCGAGCGCGCGGCCGGTGGAGTCCCAGCCGCCGCCGGGGTTGGCCGGGATCATCATCTTCAGGTTGGCGCTGGCGCGTGCCGAGAGCGGCAGTGCGCCGGCAGCGGCCAGGGCGGCCAGCGAGCGGAGGAAGGTGTCGCGACGCATGTCTTGTCCCCTTGCGGTGGTTGGAAGAAGTGTGCGGTGATGTTCGGCGCAAAAGCTGTCAGTCGGCTGTCCGATCGCCTAGGGAAAGCCCCGAGAGCTCAGCGAGAATCCATGCCCGATCCGTGGGCCAGACTGGCACGCGAATGAAGCTGCTGCTGATCGAAGACAACCCCGCCATGCAGACCACGCTGCAGCGCTCTTTCGAGCGCCGCGGCATCACCGTCGTGCCCTGCACCGACGGCGCGCGCGCCCTCGACCGCTGGCGCGCCAGCGTGCCCGACGTGGTGCTGCTCGACCTCAGCCTGCCCGGCCTCGACGGCCTGCAGGTGCTGACGCGGGCACGGGCCGAGGGACTGCGCACGCCGGTGCTGATCCTGACCGCGCGAGGCACGGTGGGCGACCGCATCCTCGGCCTGAACAGCGGCGCAGACGACTACCTGCCCAAGCCCTTCGACCTCGACGAGCTGGAGGCGCGCATCCGCGCGCTGGTGCGGCGCGGCGAGCCTGCCGGGGCGACGGCCGCGGCACCCTCGCCGGGCTTCGCTGGCCTGAGCGTCGACGGCGAGAGTGGTGCGGTTCGCCTGGA
>NZ_CALRZC010000368.1:0-5148 GCF_943372545.1 Variovorax sp. YR752
GCGGCCCTGGCGCAGCAGTTCACCGGAATGGACCTGGTCCTCGACGTGCAGGTCGAGCACGACGTCGTGCCGCGCGCGCAGCGCAGCCAGCGCCGGCACGAACCAGGTGGCCAGCGAATCGGCGTTGACGGCGACGGCCAGCGGCAGGGGCGGTGCGACCGAGTCCGTGCGGGCGGAACGTGCGGATCGCGCCGCCGTCGCCCCATCGGCCAGCCCGAAGGGGGCCAGCGCCTGCGCCTCGAGCAGTTGCAGCTGCTGGGCATGGCGCTGCAGCGACTCGCCGGCCTCGGTGGCCACGCAGGGGCTGCCGCGGCGGATGAGCACGCGGCCGAGCCGCTCCTCCAGCGCCTTGATGCGCTGGCTGATCGCCGACGGCGTGACGTGCAGCGTGCGCGCCGCGGCGTCGAAGCTGCCTTCGCGCAACACGGCGGCGAAGGCGGCGAGCTGGCGAGAATCTATCTGCATCAGTTTCACTAATGGAACTGAAGGAAGTTTAGCTGGACTGCGTTCGCACGGGGCCGCAGCATCGCGGCGATGGACACTGTCTTCCTGCGCGGCTTCGCGACCTCGGCCGCCCTGATCGTCGCCATCGGTGCGCAGAACGCCTTCGTGCTGCGGCAAGGCCTGGCGCGCAGCCACGTGCTGCCGGTGGTGCTGGTGTGTGCGCTGTCGGACGCGCTGCTGATCACGCTGGGCGTGGCCGGGCTCGGCCGCTGGGTGCAGGAGCATCCCGTCCTGCTGACGCTGACGCGCTGGGGCGGCGCCGCCTTCCTGCTCGCCTACGGCGCGCTGGCGGCGCGCCGGGCACTGGCGCCGCACACGCTGGCGGTGCAGGGCCCGGCGGTCGGCGACCTGCGCGCCGCGCTGCTCGCCTGCCTGGCCTTCACCTACCTGAATCCGCACTGCTGGCTGGACACCGTGGTGCTGCTCGGTTCGATCGCCGCGCAGCAGCCCGAAGACTCGCGCACGAGCTTCGCCGCCGGCGCCGTCAGCGCCAGCGGGGTGTGGTTCTTCGCACTCGGCTACGGCGCGCGGCTGCTGGCGCCGCTGTTCGCCAGGCCGGTCGCCTGGCGGATGCTGGACGCGGCGATCGCCCTGGTGATGTGGACGATCGCCGTCACGATCATTTTCCGACCGTGACCCACTGCACCTCGAGCCAGTTGTCGGGGCGGTGCACGGCGCTCACGTTGCTGCGCGCCGCCCACGGGATCACCTGGCGGTGCAGCGGGATCACGTGCACCTGCTCCTTGTACTCGCGCATCGCCGCCTTGATCAGGCCCTCGCGCTTCTTCGCATCGGGCTCGACGCTGGACTGCGCGGCCAGCGCGTCGAACTTGTCGTTCTTCACGCCGCCGAAGTTCCAGTAACCCTGGCCCTTCTCGCCGCGGTTGCGCAGCACCGGCGTGAAGGTGGTCTCGGCATCGGTGATCGCGCCGCCCCAGCCGAGCATGTACAGGCTGGTGTCCTGCTTCTCGATCTTCGGGAAGTAGGTGGCGCGCGGCTGCGCGCTGACCTTGACCTTGATCTTCAGCTGCGCCCACATGCCGGCCAGCGCGATGCAGATCTCTTCGTCGTTGATGTAGCGGTTGTTCGGGCAGTCGAGCGTGACCTCGAAGCCGTCGGCGAAGCCGGCCTCGGCCATCAGCTTGCGTGCCAGGGCGACGTCGTAGGGCAGCCGTCCCTCGATCTCCGGGTCGTTGTAGGAGCCCAGCGGCGACGGCGTCAGGCCGCCGGTCGGGTAGCTCTGGCCGTTCATCAGCTTGGTCTTGATGGTCTCGATGTCGACGGCGTGGTACATGGCCTTGCGCACCCGCTGGTCCTTGAACGGGTTCCTGTCGCCGGGCACGCTGCCGTACAGCAGCTTGTCGCGCGCCTGGTCCATGCCGATGAAGACGATGCGGTTCTCCGGGCCGTCGATGATCTTCACGCCGGAGGTGTTGCGCAGCCTCGCCACGTCGCGCGGTGCCGGGTCGAGCACGAAGTCGATCTCGCCAGAAACGAGCGCGGCCAGGCGCGTCGCGTCGTTGCCGATCGGCGTGTAGACGATCTCCTGCACGTTGCCCTCGAACTTGCCCCACCAGGCCGGGTAACGCTTGTAGACCGTCTTGATGCCCGGCGCGCGGCTGACCAGCATGTAGGGACCGGTGCCGTTGGCGTTCAGGCCGGCGTAGCTCTCTTCCTTGTTCTTGAAGTCCAGCGGCCTGGTGACCTTGTTCTTCTCGGCCCACACCTTGCTCATGATCCACAGCGTCTCGAGGTGCTGCAGGAAGATCGGGTTCGGCGCGGCGAGCTGGAACTCGACGGTCAGGTCGTCGACCTTGCGCGGCTTGCCGACCGCGACGGCGTACTGGTTGATCGTCGAGGTCGGTGCGGCGCCGCGCTCGATCGAGAACACCACGTCGTCGGCGGTGAAGGGCGTGCCGTCGTGAAACCTGACGTTCGGCCGCAGCTTGAAGCGCCACAGCGTCGGCGAGACCTGCTGCCACTCGGTGGCCAGCGCCGGCACGATCTCCAGCGTCTTGCCGCGGGTCACGAGCTTCTCGTAGACTTGGCCGTTCATCATGTTGGTCATGGACTCGTTCTGCGAGTGCGGGTCCATGGTCTGCGGGTCGCCCTGGCTGGCCCAGCGCAGCGTCTGCGCATGGGCCATGGGCAGGATGGCCAGCGTGGCAACGAGGGCGCCCTTGGCGATCAGTCGAAGCATGCGGTTCACTCCATGAGGTTCGAAGTGGCCGCAGTGTAGGACGCGATGCAGCTCAGCGAGCCGGGTAGCCCTGCTCGGCCAGCGCCTGCTTGACGGCCTCGGCGCTCTGGCTGGACTCGATGCGCACCGTGTGGGTGGCCAGGTCGCACTGCACCTGGGCGTCGGCATCGAGACCCTTGACCGTGCCGGTGACGGTCTTGACGCAGTGGCCACAGGTCATGTCGGGGAGGGTCAGTTCGATCATGGTGATCTCCGGGTCGGATTGAGGATGCCGCAACGATAGACCTTGACACCATGGCAAGGTCAAGCGGGTGGATCAAGTTCGAAAGTGCTTGACCCTGACATGATGTCAAGGTCGATCATGTGGTCATGAATGCGGAAACCACCCTCTCGCTGCCCATCGAGGGCATGACCTGCGCCTCCTGCGTCGGCCGCGTCGAACGTGCGCTGGCCAAGGTGCCCGGCGTTGCGCAGGCCAGCGTCAACCTGGCCACCGAATCGGCCGGGCTGTCGCTGTCGCACCCGGTGCCGACCGGCACGCTCACCGCTGCCGTCGAGCGCGCCGGCTACGCCGTGCCGCACGACGCGGCCGACCTGCGCATCGAGGGCATGACCTGCGCGAGTTGCGTCGGCCGCGTCGAGCGGGCGCTGCAGGCGGTGCCGGGCGTGCTCGCGGCCACGGTGAACCTGGCCACCGAACAGGCGCATGTCGAGCGCGTGCGCAGCGCGGCGGGTGCGGCGGCCTTGATGGCGGCCGTGCAGAAGGCCGGCTACAGCGCCCACATGGTCTCTGCCGGGCAGCCGGCAGCGCCACCCGCGCCCTCGCGCGATGGCTGGAAGGTGGCACTGGCCGCGCTGCTGTCGGCCCCGCTGGTCGTGCCGATGGTCGGCGACCTGTTCGGGAAGCACTGGATGCTGGATGGCTGGCTGCAGTGCCTGCTGGCCACGCCGGTGCAATTCTGGCTCGGCGCGCGCTTCTACCGCGCCGGCTGGATGGCGCTGCGCGCCGGCAGCGGCAACATGGACCTGCTGGTCGCGCTGGGCACCAGCGCCGCCTACGGCCTCAGCCTGTGGCTGCTGTGGCAGGCCGACGGCGCTATGGCGCACCTGTACTTCGAGTCCTCCGCCGTGGTCATCACGCTGGTGCTGCTGGGCAAGTGGCTGGAGTCGCGCGCCAAGCGGCAGACCACCGACGCGATCCGTGCGCTGCAGGCGCTGCGCCCGGAGACGGCCCGCGTGCGCCGCGACGGCATCGACCTCGACGTCCCGGTGGCCGAACTCGCGGTCGGCGACCTGATCGTCGTGCGCCCCGGTGAACGCCTCGCCGCGGACGGCGTGGTGGAGGACGGCCGCAGCCACGTCGACGAATCGCTGATCACCGGCGAGAGCCTGCCGGTGGCCAGGCAGGCCGGCGACCGCGTCACCGGCGGCGCGCTCAATGCCGAAGGCCTGCTGCTGGTGCGCACGCAGGCAGTGGGCGCGGAGTCCACGCTGGCTCGCATCGTGCGCATGGTCGAGTCGGCGCAGGCCGGCAAGGCGCCGATCCAGCGCCTGGTCGACCAGGTCAGCGCGGTGTTCGTGCCGGTGGTCGTCGTGCTGGCGCTGCTCACGCTGCTCGGCTGGGGCCTCGCCACCGGCGACTGGTCGGCCGGCGTGCTCAACGCCGTCGCCGTGCTGGTCATCGCGTGTCCCTGCGCGCTGGGCCTGGCCACGCCGGCGGCGATCATGGTCGGCACCGGCGCGGCGGCTCGGCGCGGCATCCTGATCAAGGACGCGCAGGCGCTGGAGATCGCCCACGCGGTGCGCATCGTCGCCTTCGACAAGACCGGCACGCTGACCGAAGGGCGGCCGCGGCTGGCGGCGGCCGAGGCGGCGCCGGACTCGGGCCTGAGCAGCGAGCAGCTGGTGGCGCTGGCGGCGGCGCTGCAGTCCGGCAGCGAGCACCCGCTGGCCGCCGCGGTGCTGGCCGCGGCGAGCGCACCGCTGGCCGCCGCGACCGACGTGCGGGCCCTGCCCGGCCGCGGCATCGCCGGCGTGGTCGGCGGCCACACGCTGCGGCTCGGCAGCACCCGGCTGATGGACGAGAGTGGCGTCACGCTCGCTGCACTGTCGCCGCGCGCCCACGCACTGCAGGCCGAAGGCCGCACGGTGTCGTGGCTGGCCGGCCGGGAGGGCGAAGGAGCGTGGCAGCTGCTGGGCCTGCTCGCCTTCGGCGACACGCTCAAGCCCGGCGCCGCTGCCGCCATCGCAACGCTGCGCGGCCTCGGCCTGCGCACGCTGATGATCAGCGGCGACAACGCCGGCAGCGCCAACGCGGTGGGCCGCGCGCTGGGCATCGACGACGTGCGCGCCGAGGTGCTGCCGGGGCAGAAGGCCGGCGTGGTGGCGGCGCTGCGCGCCGAACTCGGCGCGCAGGGCAAGGTGGCAATGGTCGGCGACGGCAT
>NZ_CALRZC010000369.1:0-5146 GCF_943372545.1 Variovorax sp. YR752
TCGCGGCCCAGGCGGCATGCCGGGGTGGGTCCACTCCAGCGAAGGGTTAGGGCGCGCCGCGTTCAGATGCCTCGACTTGGCGAAGCATGAGGAATTCATCTCGCTCAACCTCGGCTCGGAGGTGTTCGGCTGGAGTAGCCAGTGCGAAGCCAAGTCTTTGGAGCAGCTTGAACGAACGTTGGTTCTGTTGCTTGAGCACAGCTGAGAACTGCTTGACGCCGTAGCGTGCAATGAGCTCGCCGAGCATTACTTGAACGGCTTGGCGAGCCAGCCCTCGACCCCAGTACGCGCTGTTGAGCTCATAGGCGATGGCAGCTCTGCCGATAGGGTAGACGGTGGCTTGGACGTAGCCGATGAGTTTGTTGTTTGGCAGCCGGATGACCCAGTTGAGCCACTGTTCACTGCCGTTCGGGGAGCGCCGGCTCTCCAGCTCGGCAAAGCGTTCGCGCAGGCCAGCGGCGGACTGAGGCGGCTCGTTCTCGTATTCGTAGATGGCCGGATCGCTAAGGACGACAAACATTTCATCTGCGTGCGCCGCGATTTGCGGTTCGAGAGTGAGGCTGCCGATAGCGAGCGTCTGCATGTGCGCCCTAACGTTTAAGCTGAGCGGGCCGGAACCGGCATGGTGCTTGGGCCGCGAGGCGGAGGATAAACCTGGAAAGCCTCGCGGCCCAAGTGCCATGCCGGTGGAGGTCCGCCTCGAGCGAAGGGTTAGGCGTCGCCGCGTGCATCGGCTCGCTCTTTGACCCAAGCTTGGTGTTGCTGGTAAGCGAGCTTGAAGACAAGGATCTCCACGAGCGAAAGGCCCTTGCCCCCGGACATTTCGATGTGCGCGAAGAGCCTCGAAGCGTCCGCGCGCGGTACGATGCCAGGAATAACCAAGTCGATTGACGAAGACAAGCACATGTCCTTCGTGAGCGTTGCGCAGTACGCCTTGAGCGCCTTCCGGAGCTTCGAAAGTGGAACAGGTGGGATAGGGTGTTGACGCCGACCGAAAATTGACCAGCAAAGCCGGGTGATGCCGACCGAAAACTGACCAGGGTGTTCAACCTACCCTGCTGCTTTTTTGTGCAGCAAGGAACGAGGAGTGATCACCATGGCCATGATGGGCAAGATTCGCTCGATGCATTTCCGGCAAGGGAAGTCGATCAGCGAGATCGCGCGGCTGACGAGCCTGTCGCGCAACACGATCAAGAAGTGGCTGAAGGCGCCGCAGGCAGCCGAGCCGAAGTACCGGCGTCGGGAGATGCCGACGAAGCTGGCGCCGTTCGTCGAGGCGCTGGACAAGGCGCTGAAGGCCGACGGGCACAGCCCGCGGCGCGAGCGGCGCACGGCGCGAGCGCTGCATGTGGAGTTGCAGGCTCTGGGCTACGACGGCGGCTACACGCGGCTGACCGACTACATCCGAGCCTGGCGCGATGAGCAGGGCAAGGTCAGCGCTACCAGCGCCTTCGTGCCACTGAGCTTCGAACTCGGCGACGCCTTCCAGTTCGACTGGAGCGAGGAGGGCCTGGTCATCGGTGGCATCTACCGTCGGGTTCAGCTTGCGCACCTGAAGCTGTGCGCCTCGCGTGCGTTCTGGCTGGTCGCCTACCCCACGCAGGGCCACGAGATGCTGTTCGACGCGCACACGCGCAGCTTCGCGGCGCTGGGCGGTATTCCCCGGCGCGGCATCTACGACAACATGAAGACGGCCGTCGACAAGGTCAAGAAGGGCAAGGGCCGCGTGGTCAACGCGCGCTTCGCGGCGATGACCGCGCATTACCTGTTCGACCCGGACTTCTGCACTGTCGCTTCGGGCTGGGAGAAGGGTCGGGTGGAGAAGAACGTGCAGGACAGCCGCAGGCGCGTGTGGATCGAGGCGGCCCGCCAGCGCTTCGGCTCCTTCGACGAACTCAACGCCTGGTTGGCCGAGCGATGCCGGGCGCTGTGGCAGGAGATCCGCCACCCCGAGCACGGCCAGTTCAGCGTGGCCGAGATGCTCGAGCACGAGCTGCCGCAGCTCATGCCCATGCCCGAGCCCTTCGACGGCTACGTGGAGAACCCTGCGCGCGTGTCCAGCACCTGCCTGGTGACGGTGCTGCGCAACCGCTACTCGGTGCCGTGCGAACTGGCCGGGCACATGGTCTCGGCCCGGCTGTACCCCACGCGCGCGGTCGTGGTGGCCGAGGACAAGATCGTGGCCAGGCACGCGCGCTTGAGCGACCGCGGCCAGACGAGCTACGACTGGCAGCACTACATCCCGCTGGTGCAGCGCAAGCCCGGCGTGCTGCGCAACGGCGCGCCGTTCGCTGACATGCCCGCGCCGCTGCTGGCCCTGCAGCAGGCCCTGCTGCGGCGCCCCGGCGGCGACCGCGTGATGGCGCAGGTGCTGGCCGCGGTGCCTACCGCCGGCCTGGACGCCGTGCTGGTGGCCGCCGAACTGGTGCTGGAGACCGGCGCCGTCAGCGCCGAGCACGTGCTCAACGTCCTCGGGCGCCTGAACGCGAGCCCGCCGCCGGATCAGGTGGAGACCGTGCTGCGCCTGAACGAGGCCCCGCGAGCCGACACCGACCGCTACGACCGCCTGCGCGACCCTGACGTCCAGGATGTGGGCCAGGAGGTGCGCCATGCGTGACGTGACCGCCGAACTCAAGGCACTGCGACTGCACGGCATGGCCGGCGCCTGGGCCGACCTCGTGGCTCAGGGCGGTGGCGTTGGCGTGGACAGCTCGCGCTGGCTGATCGAGCACCTGCTGCAGGCCGAGGGCACCGACCGGGCGATGCGCTCGGTGAGCTACCAGATGAGTGCCGCTCGCTTCCCGGCGCATCGCGACCTGGCGGGCTTCGACTTCGAGGCCTCCAAGGTCGACCGCGCGCTGATCGACCAGCTGGCCGACCTGTCGTTCACCGAGGCCGCGCACAACGCGGTGTTCATCGGCGGACCGGGCACCGGGAAGACGCATCTGTGCACGGCCCTCGGCGTGGCCGGCATCACACGGCACGGCAAGCGAGTGCGGTTCTACTCGACGGTGGACCTGGTCAACGCGCTGGAGCGGGAGAAGGCCGAAGGCAAGGCTGGACGGATCGCTGCGAACTTGATGCGCATGGACGCGGTGATCCTGGACGAACTGGGCTACCTGCCGTTCAGCCAGGCTGGTGGTGCCTTGCTGTTCCACCTGCTGAGCAAGCTGTACGAGCGCACCAGCGTGATGATCACCACCAACCTGACCTTCGGCGAATGGGCCGCCGTCTTCGGCGACGCCAAGATGACCACCGCGCTGCTGGACCGGCTCACGCACCACTGCCACATCGTGGAGACCGGCAACGAGAGCTACCGCTTCCGCCACTCCAGCGCCACGGCCAAGACCCGCATCAGGGCGCGTGAGCAGGCCCGACGTGCCAAGCCGGCACCGGAGGCCGACCCGTTCTGAGCGGCCGCCGCGCGGGGCAAGCCGCTACGGGCTACGCCCTGCGCGGCTTGCCCCGCGCACCATCGACACCGAACACCGTAGACTTATCCACAACCCGCCTCGAACGAGACGGGCTTCCACCCCTGGTCAATGTTCAGTCGGCACGGGTGGTCAAAATTCGGTCGGCGCGCACACACGGACCTTCCTCAGTCTTGGAGTTGCTGCCACGGTGGTCTTCCGGGGATTCGACGCTTGTGGATGTGAGTGAGTGACCGTCTGGCCCGACCGCTCGACACAAACGCTGGGCGCCAGGTGGCAGCTCCCGCTCTCGCGGATCCGGAAACTGACAGCGATTGTTCCTTGGCGGTGGGCAGAGGGTTGATCGACAAACTGTACATATATACAGTACCCGAATCAACCCCCGGAGCCTGCCCATGAGTCACTCCTCGTCAGCCAGCGCCCCCGCCGCCCCCCGCCTGCTCGACCTGCTGCGCATGCAGATCCGCTACATGCACTACAGCCTGCGCACCGAGCGGGCCTACGTGCACTGGGTCCGCGCCTACATCCACTTCCACGGCCTGCGCCACCCGGCGCAGCTGTCGGGGCCCGAGGTCGAGGCCTTCCTCTCCTGGCTGGCCGCCGAGCGCCAGGTGTCCGTCTCCACGCACAAGCAGGCGCTGTCGGCGCTGCTGTTTCTCTACCAGAAGGTGCTGAACCAGCCAGTGCCCTGGATGGCCGAGATCGGCCGGCCGCAGCGCGAGGCGCGCCTGCCGGTGGTGCTGTCGCACGACGAGGTGTCGCGCGTGCTCGCCGCGCTGGGCGAGTCGGCCCGGTCCGGTGCGCTGCCGGTGCTGCAGCTGTTCGGCCAGCTGCTCTACGGCACCGGCATGCGCCTGACCGAAGGCCTGCGCCTGCGCGTGAAGGACATCGACTTCGATCGCCGCGCCATCGTCGTGCGCGAGGGCAAGGGCGGCAAGGACCGGGTGGTGATGCTGCCGGCCGCCCTCGAGGCGCCGCTGCGCGCCCAGCTGGCCTACGCACACGAGCTCTGGGCGGCCGATCGCGCCGCCCGCGTCGCCGGCGTGCAGTTGCCCTTCGCGCTGGCGCGCAAGTACCCGCGCGCCGCCGAGTCCTGGTCGTGGTTCTGGGTCTTCCCGCAGGCCACGCTGTCGGTCGATCCGCGCAGCCGGCCGCTGGGCGCGCCGCCGGTGGGCGCCGATGGCTCGGTGCTGCCGCATCCGGCGCCGGTCATCCGCCGCCACCACCTGTTCGACCAGTCCTTCCAGCGCGCCTTCAAGCTCGCGCTGCAGCGCGCCGGCGTCCACAAGCCGGCCTCGCCGCACACGCTGCGCCACTCCTTCGCGACGCACCTGCTGCAGTCCGGCTACGACATCCGCACGGTGCAGGAACTGCTCGGCCATGCCGACGTGAGCACGACCATGATCTACACGCACGTGCTCAAGCTCGGCGGCGGCGCGGTGCGCAGCCCGCTCGACCAGCTGTCGCCGGCCATGCCGCCTGGCGCGTCACCGCACTGGCCGTCGAACCCTGGCCGCTACGCCCGCGAAAGCGAACCGCCGTGTTATCTGCCCACCTCCACCCTCCCGTCGCAGTCCCGCCCGCCCGCCCGCCCGGCCTGCCGGGCTACGCCGAGCTCCACTGCCGCAGCAACTTCAGCTTCCTGACCGGGGCCTCGCACCCCGGCGAGCTGGTGCAGCGCGCCTGGCAGCTCGGCTACACGGCGCTCGCGATCA
>NZ_CALRZC010000370.1:0-5121 GCF_943372545.1 Variovorax sp. YR752
GCCCTCGCGCAGGGTGATGACCTTCATGTCGCCCTACTTCCTCTTCGCTCGTGGGTGCGCCGCGTCGTACACCTTGGAGAGGTGGCCGAAGTCGAGCCGCGTGTAGACCTGGGTGGTGGTGATGTTGGCGTGGCCGAGCAACTCCTGCACCGCGCGCAGGTCGCCGCTGGACTGCAGCAGGTGCGAAGCGAACGAGTGGCGCAGCATGTGCGGATGCACGTGCGTGCTCACGCCGGCCTGGATGGCACGCCGCTTCAGGCGCGAACGCAGCTGGCTGGGCGTGAGCCGCGTGCCGCGATTGCTGACGAACAGCGCCGGCTCGTCGGCCTTCGCCAGCTCGCCGCGCAGCTCGCCCCAGCGCTGCAATGCCTTCAGGGCCGCCGCGCCCACCGGCACGCTGCGCCGCTTGCTGCCCTTGCCGAGCACATGGGCGGTGGCGTCGGCGGCATCGATCCAGCCGGCAGCCTGCGAACTCGCGCCCACGTCCAGCCCGATCAGTTCGCCGACACGCAGCCCGCAGCCGTAGAGCAGCTCGACGATGCAGTGGTCGCGCGCCTCCAGGCGCGGGTCGCCGCCGTCATCGGCGCCCGGGTGGTGGTCGGCCAGCGCCATCGCCTGGTCGACCGGCAGCGCCTTGGGCAGCGGCTTGGCGGCCTTGGGTGCGCGCACGCCGTCGACCGGATTGAGCGGCACCAGCCCGTCGCGCCCGAGCCAGCGATAGAGGCCGCGCCAGGCGGAGAGCACGATCGCGATGCTGCGCGGCGCCAGGCCCTGGCCGTGCAGTTGCGCGGCCCAGCGCCGCACATGGTGCACCTGCACCTCGCGCAGCGCGACAGGATGCGTCTCGGCGAATCGGCGCAGTCGCTCGAAGGCCTCTGCGTACATCGCCAGGGTGCGCGGCGCCAGGCGGCGCTCGACCTCCAGGTGAACCAGATGCCTGGAGATGTCGTCTTCCATCAGCCGACCGGAAGCAGGCGCGACAGCGCCGCGCTGGCCAGCTCGCCGATGCGCTGCAGGAACTCGGTGCCCATGTCGGCGGTGTAGCGCGTCGGGTCGGGCGAGGCCAGCACCAGCATGCCGAAGGCCTCGATGCCAGTGCCGTGGCGCAGCGGGATCATCGCGATCGACGCCGCCGCGCTGGCATCGTCGAGCCACTGCACCGCCTCGAAGCCGCTGTTCACGCCGCAATACGGCAGCATCAGGCTGCCGGCCAGGCTCTTCACGTCGGCGCTGACGCCCTTGGCAAAGGGCAGCGCCGCGAACGCATCGGCCGCCCCCCAGACGCGAATGCCGGCCTGAGGAATCATGAACTGGTGCATCAGCTCGCGCGTCAGCACCTCGGGCAGTTCGCCGGGGTTGGCGGTGAGCATCAGCGCACGCGTCCAGCGGTGCAGGCGGTCGGCGATGGCGACGTTCTCCTGGCCGTGGCGGATCATCTCGATGATCTTGCCCTCCAGGCCCTTGATCTTGTCGCGCAGCATTTCCATCTGCCGCTCCTGCAGCGAGACGGCGCGCTGCCCGTGCGGGCTGGTCAGCTGCACCGAGCTCAGCAGCTCGGCGTGGCGCTCGAAGAAGGCGGGGTTGTTCGCCAGGTAGTTGGCGATGTCCTGCTCGGTGATGCCCTGGATGCTCACAGCGCGCCCTTCTTCATAGTTCGATTTCTCCTTCGAAGACGGTGACCGCCGGCCCCGTCATGAACACATGCGCGTCGCCGCCGGCCCACTCGATGGTGAGCATGCCGCCGCGCGTCTCGACGTCGACCTTCGCATCGAGCAGCCCGAGGCGGATGCCGGCCACCACCGCCGCGCAGGCGCCGGTACCGCAGGCCAGCGTCTCGCCGGCACCGCGCTCGTGCACACGCAGCTTGATGCGGCTGCGCGACAGCACCTGCACGAAGCCGGCGTTGACGTGGCGAGGAAAGCGCGAGTGCGTCTCGATCGCCGGCCCGTGCACCGCGACCAGCGCCGCCTCGACGTCGTGCACGAACTGCACGGCGTGCGGGTTGCCCATCGACAGCACCGCGACCTCGGCCGCGTAGTCGCCGAGGTCGAGCGGCCAGAACTCGAAGCCGTTCTTCAGCGTCGGCGTCAGGCCCGCGGCGTCGAAGGGCACACGATCGAGATCGAAGATCGGCGCGTTCATGTCCACCGTCACGCGGCCGTCGGGCTGCGCATGCAGCTCGAGCAGCGTGTTCATGGTCTCGACGCGCACCGTGGCCTTGTCGGTCAGGCCCTTGTCCTGCACGAAGCGCACGAAGCAGCGCGCGCCGTTGCCGCACTGCTCGACCTCGTCGCCGCTGCCGCCGTTGAAGATGCGGTAGCGGAAGTCCACGTCCGGCGTGGCGCTGTTCTCGACGACCAGGATCTGGTCGGCGCCGACGCCGAAGCGGCGGTCACCGAGCTTGCGGCACTGCTCGGGCGTCAGCGCGAGCGGTGCGCGCGTGGCGTCGAGCACGACGAAGTCGTTGCCTGCGCCTTGCATCTTGGTGAAGTGAAGCTTCATTGACGGCGGATTATCCGCCCTCAGTACAGCGAGGCCTCGCCCGCCGGCCGCGTCTTGAAGCGCTTGTGCACCCACAGGTACTGCGCCGGGTTGGCGCGGATCTGTTCCTCGATCCAGCGGTTCATGCGCGCGGTGTCGGCCAGCGCATCGTCGCTGGGGAAGTCGGCCAGCGGCGGCAGGAAGCGCACGCGGTAGCCCTGCCCGCCCGGCAGCATCTCGGCCAGCACCGGCTGCACCACCATGTTCAGCAGCTTCGCCATGCGCGAGGGCGCCAGCAGCGTTGCCGCGCTGACGCCGAAGAAGGGCACGAAGGCGGCATCACGCTCGCCGAAGTCCATGTCCGGCAGGTTGAAGAAGCCAGTGCCCTGGCGGATCTCGCGGATCAGCGGCTTGGCCGAGTCGCTGCGCGGGAAGATCACCGCATTGCCCAGGCGCAAGCGGCCACGCCGCATGATGGCGTCCATCACCGGGTTGGTCTGCTGCTGGTAGATCGAGGCGCCCTTCTTCTTCTGGAACAGCAGCACGGCAGCGCCGGCGACGTCCAGCGCCATGAAGTGCGGCACCAGCCACATCACCGGCCGCTCGCTGCGCTCGGCGAGGTCGACTTCGCCCTCGACATGGATCAGCCTCGACAGCCGCTCGCGCGGCGCCCACCACAGCAGCCCGCGCTCGACGATGCTGCGCCCGAGCCAGCCGAAATGCTCGCGCGCCAGCGCCTCGCGCCGCGCGCTCGTCAACTCCGGAAAGCACAGCTCGAGGTTGCGCAGTGCGATGCGCCGGCGCGAGCCGGCCAGGCGGTAGAGCAGCGCGCCGAGCGCGCGCCCGAACGCGGCCTGCACGCCCAGCGGCAGCCAGTGGATCAGCCACAGCACGCCCAGCAGCAGCCGTGTCGCGATGACCTGCCCCATCAGTCGGAGGCGCCGGCTCGCGGCGCCTTGTAGCGGTGGTAGCCCCACAGGTACTGCTGCGGGCACTGGCGGATCAGGCTTTCCATCGCGCGGTTCACCACGGCCGCGGATTCCGCCTGCGCGGCCACGTCCGCCGGCAGCGCCTCGGGCATCGGCTGGAAGCGCACCACGTAGCCCCGGCCGCCGGGCAGCCGCTCGCCCCAGATCAGCAGCACCGCGGCACCGGTCTGCTGGGCCAGGCGCGCGGCCAGCGTCATCGTGTAGGCCTCGCGGCCGAAGAACGGCGCCCACACGCCCATGCCCTCGGGCGGCACCTGATCGGGCAGCAGGCCGACCGTCTCGCCGCGGCGCAGCGCACGGATCATCTGCCGCACACCGGCCAGCGAGGCCGGCGCCGTGGCCAGGCCAGGCCGCGCGCGCGAGCCCTCCATCACCTCGCGCAGCCAGGGTTGCTTGGCCGGCCGGTAGAGCACAGTGATCGGGCCGTACGGCGCCGCGAAGCGCTCGGCATAGGCCTGCGCGCAGATCTCGAAGCAGCCCAGGTGCGGCGTCAGCAGCAGCAGGCCGCGCCCTCCCTCATGAGCGGCGTCGACCAGTTCAGCGCCTTCGATGCGGGTGAAAGCCGACAGCGGCGCGGAATCCGGGCGCAGCCACAGGCGGGGCAGCTCCATCACCATGCGCCCCGCCTCGGCGATGGCGGCGCGCGCCGCGGCGGGATCGATGCCGGCCTGGCGCACCTGATCCCGGTAGCGCCGCCGGTAGGTGGGCGAGAACAGGTAGCCCAGCCAGCCAACCCCCGCACCCAGGGTGTGAAGAAGCCACAAAGAGCGGTTCGAGAGCCAGCGGAAGAGACGGATCATCTTTCTATAATCACCAGGTCGCCGAGTTATGAACTACTTGCGGGGCGACTCACAAATCCTGCTAAAGCGTTCGCCGCTCCTCCAGATTCACCAGGCCGGCAACGCACCTGCAACCTGACTGGAGTTTAAGAGTGTCGAACGATTTCCTTTTCACATCCGAATCCGTCTCCGAAGGCCACCCCGACAAGGTCGCCGACCAGATCTCGGACGCCATCCTCGATGCGATCTTCAAGCAGGACCCGCGCTCGCGCGTCGCTGCCGAGACGCTGACCAACACCGGCCTGGTGGTGCTGGCCGGCGAGATCACCACCAACGCGCACGTCGACTACATCCAGGTCGCGCGCGACACGATCAAGCGCATCGGCTACGACAACACCGAGTACGGCATCGACTACAAGGGCTGCGCGGTGCTGGTGGCCTACGACAAGCAGAGCAATGACATTGCTCAAGGCGTGGACCACGCCAGCGACGACCACCTGAACACCGGCGCCGGCGACCAGGGCCTGATGTTCGGCTACGCCTGCGACGAGACGCCCGAGCTGATGCCCGCGCCGATCTACTACGCGCACCGCCTCGTCGAGCGCCAGGCGCAGCTGCGCCGCGACGGCCGCCTGCCGTTCCTGCGCCCGGACGCGAAGAGCCAGGTGACGATGCGCTACGTCGACGGCAAGCCGCACTCGATCGACACCGTGGTGCTGTCCACCCAGCACAGCCCGGACCAGAGCGAGTCGGCAACCAAGCTGAGGCCCAGCTTCTACGAAGCGATCATCGAAGAGATCATCAAGCCGGTGCTGCCCAAGGAGTGGCTGAAGGACACGCGCTACCTGGTCAACCCGACCGGCCGCTTCGTC
>NZ_CALRZC010000371.1:0-5118 GCF_943372545.1 Variovorax sp. YR752
TCCTCGCGGTGCTGGTGCTGCGGCCGCAGGGACTGTTTCCGAAGACACGTGGCTGAGGCCCCGAACCATTGAACCGATCATGGCGAACACATATTTCGAGGTGACGTGCAGCACCGCTGCGAGCCGCTGGGCGTTGTGGGTGGCGAGCGCACTCGTGGTTCTGGCGGCCAGCCTTCCCTTCTGGGGCGAGCCGAGCTGGATGCGCGAGTTCGTCGAGATCGCCTGCTACTTCATCTTCGCGATGATGTGGAACCTGCTCGCCGGCTACGGCGGCATGGTCAGCATCGGGCAGCAGGCCTTCTTCGGATTCGGCGGCTACGTGATGCTGATGCTCGGCAACTTCGCGGGCGTGAATCCGTTCGTGGCGATTCCGCTCGGGGCGCTGGCCGCGGCGCTGATCGCGGTGCCGGTGTCTTTCGTGGCGTTCCGGCTGTCGGGCGGCTACTTCGCCATCGGCACCTGGGTGATCGCCGAGGTGTTCCGGCTCAGCTTTGCCAACGTGTCGGCGGTGGGCGGCGGCTCGGGCACCACGCTCACGGCGCTGCGCGGCATCGAGCGCGCCACGCGCGAGAGCGTCACCTACTGGATGGCGCTGGGTTGCGTGGTGGCGGCGGTGTCGCTGGTCTATTTGTTCCTGCGCAGCCGCTTCGGGCTGGCGCTGCTGGCGATCCGCGACAACGAGATGGCCGCCGAATCGCAGGGCATTCCGGTGGCGCGCATGAAGCTCGCGGTGTACGTGGTGGCGGCCTTCGGTGCCGGGCTGGCGGGGGCGCTGTATTTCGTGGGCAACCTGCGCATCAGCCCCGATGCGGCCTTTGCGCCGAACTGGACCGCCTTCGCGATCTTCATGGTCGTGATCGGCGGCATCGGCCGCATCGAAGGACCGCTGGTGGGCGCGCTCGTGTTCTGGGCGCTGAACAAGTTCTTCAGCGACTACGGCACCTGGTACCTGCTCGGGCTCGGGCTGCTGGCCATCGTGGTCACACTCTTCTTCAAGCAGGGGCTGTGGGGCTGGGCGCAGCAGCGCTGGGCCTGGTCCCTGTTCCCGACGCAACGGCGCCTGATGATGCCGCCGCATGCGCTTTCTTCTTCCGACCTGGAGCCCGACGCCCATGCGAAACATCGATGAACACACCATCACCGCCGCCGTGCTCGACCGCATGGCGGGGTGCGAGGACGCGCGGCTGAAAGAAGTGCTGTCGGCGCTCGTGCGCCACCTGCACGACTTTGCGCGCGAGGTGAAGCTGACCGAGGCCGAGTGGGCCGCCGGCATCGACTTCCTCACGGCCACGGGCCAGAAGTGCGATGCGCAGCGCCAGGAGTTCATCCTGCTGTCGGACACCCTGGGCCTGTCGATGCTCACCGTGGCGATGAACCACGCCAAGAGCCCGCAGGCCACCGAGGCCACCGTGTTCGGTCCCTTCCACGTGGCCGACGCACCGCAGCTGCCGTTGGGCAGCGACATCGCGGCCGGCGCGGTGGGCGAGCCGCTGTTCGTGGACGCCACCGTGCGCGGGCGCGACGGCGAGCCCATTGCCGATGCGGTGGTCGATGTGTGGGAGGCCGATGCCGAAGGCTTCTACGACGTGCAGCGGCCCGGCGATCACGCGCAGGGGCGGGCGGTCTTCCGCACGAACGCCGAGGGCCGGCTGTGGTTTCGCGGCGTGGCGCCGGTGGCCTACCCAATTCCCACCGACGGGCCGGTGGGCGCGATGCTGCGCGCGACCCGGCGGCATCCGTGGCGGCCCGCGCATGTGCACTTCATGGTGCAGGCGCCGGGCTACGAGACGCTCATCACGCACGTCTTCCGCGAGGGCGACCCGTACCTCGACAGCGACGCGGTGTTCGGCGTGCGCAGTTCGCTGATCGGCGACTTCGCGGCGCATGCCCCGGGCCGCGCGCCCGACGGCAGCCTGCACGAGGGGCCGTTCCACACGCTGGACTTCGCGTTCGTGCTCGAACCATCCGGGGGTTGATGAGGAGGGTGCCCGCGAACCGTTTCGTCGTTTCGCCGCCTCTATGCAGGTGTCCATCCCCAAGGAGCCCTGCACCATGTGTCCTGTTTCCATCACCTGGCATCTGCTTCGCGGCGCGGGCGCCCTGGCGCTCATCGCGCTGGCGGTGTTGTTGTCGTCCGCGCATCCCTGGATCGTGCCGCCGGCCCTGGTCGGCGCCTTGCTGCTGCTGCGCGGCTGCCCGATGTGCTGGCTCGTCGGGCTGCTCGAAAGGCTGTCTGCGCGCAAGGCGGCCAAGGCGTCCGAGGCCACTTCCCAGAGGGCTTGAGCGCGTTCGGCCTTTGTGAAATGGAAGGCTGATCCGGGATTCCATCGACCCGTGTCGAGGGGCCGACGTCCCTTTAGTGTGAGTTTGTTTGCACCGCATGACAAAAGAACGGAGCTACTTGTTTCCGTTGGTCAATATCGGCACTTTTCCCTATCGACTGTTGATAAACGTTAATACATTCCACTCCATTGTGAGAGGCATGTGGGAGCGATGAAAAGGGAACCGATGGTGGACAGGGTGGAACAGAAAAACGGTCGTGTGGTGGTGCTGACGGACTCCGGCGAAGAGATCGACTGGCTGCGAAGCCGGTTGAAAGACGTCGGATTCAGCCCGTTGTGTGTCGTCAACGAGGAAGACCTGCTCGAGGCTGCGTCGATGCCGGGCGTCGGGCTGTTCCTGCTGATGGGCGAGGCGATGGAGTGCGCGCTGCCGGAGATCCTCTTCGGCATCGGCGCCAGCCGTTCGGCCACGGCGCCGGTGGTCGTGCTGACCCGGTCGCGCGGCGTGCTGGAAACAGCCCGCGTGTCGGTGTTCGACGTCGACGATTTCCTGGTGAACCCCTGGAATGCGGAAGAGGTCGTGGCGCGCGTGTCGTCGCTGTGCGGCACGAAGTCGCTGCGCAGGAACGCCAAGCCGCACGGCCTCTACGGTTTCCAGCTCGTGCGCAGCCGCCTCGCGGTCGAGTACGCGAGCCGCGAAGCCATCATGACGCCGAGCGAATTCGAGATCGCCCGGGTGCTGGTGCGCCACCTCGACACGCCCGTGTCGCGGCAGCAACTGCCCCAGGGGCCCCGATGCAATGGCGAACTGGGGGCCAGCCGGTCGCTCGACGCGCTGGTGTCCCGCGTGCGCAAGAAGCTGGAATTGATCGTGTGCGGCGAATTCCGCGTGCGCTCGCTCTACGGCGTGGGCTACACGCTGGAGCGCGCTCACCACCGGCACGGCAAGTGAGCCGTCGCGGGCATCGCCCGCGGCATCCAAAGGGGTGACGCAAGGTCACCTTAAAAAACAGACGCCCGCCGATCCGCTTTTGGATTGAAGCCGGGCGTCAACAGACCTGTGAATTAATTCCGGTGAGGTGAGCCGGTTCGGACTGACTTGAATTGAATTCAAGCCAATGGCGCAGCCATGTCCGTTTGAATGGAATTGGATTTTGAAAAACCAGCAAAACTAAATTCCATTTGGATCGCCACCGAAACCATTGGCGTACAGGGTTGGAGTCATGGAAATGAAATTCACGATGCCTGATTACACAAGGCTGTGAATTTGTAAATTCAGTTTCGAAGATGCCGAGAAGGGCGTTTTTGAGATCGCTAGAAGCGCCTTGCTTCGCCATCGAAGCCCTGGGGGATCACTGGGTCCAGGTGGGTGGCGAGCTGAAATTATTCAAACACATCAACCACTTGGAGTTGATGCGCCTGTGAAATAGGTCACAGGTCAATTGCAGCTCTATTCGCAATTGATGCGCACGCCCAGATTGCATCGGCATTCACAATTGTTAACTTTGGAAGACTTGCCGTGACATTTTCACGGAACCCAAGGCGATTGAAAGAGGCGGATCACGGAGGCGCGATTGGTTTTGTAAACATTTGGAAAATAATATGAACGTGGTAAATGGCTCATGAATGTGGCTCGCAAAGAGTTCACTTGCGTGAGGTCAAGAGCGGGCATCGGAGGCAGTCGTCGCCGGTGCCGATGTGTCAATGGTGTGCTGCAAGTGGCTGGGAAATGGCGTCGACGCCAATTCGCGAGGCCACAGGTCAAGTCGGTTGATCTCTGTGCTGCCTCGGTCTGGCTTTGAAGTTGTTTTTAGGAGTTGTCTATGTCTATCGGAAGTTCGAATTCATTCATGTCGCCGGCTGTCCGGCTGACCGTTCGCCTCGGCCTGGGGCTCGGCGTGGCCCTGACCCTGGGGTTGGGCGGCCTGGCCGCTGCGCAGGGCACGCAGGTCGCGCCCACGCCCACCGAGGCGGCGCAGAAGAAGACCGTGGCGGTCGTGCTCACGCAAGCCAAGGTCGTCAAGGACGCACAGGGCAAGGAGCAGCTGGTGGCGGCCGATTCGGTCAAGCCGGGCGACGTGCTCGAGTACACGGCCACGTACACCAACCACACGGGCAAGGCCGTCACCGGCCTCGTGGCCAACCTGCCGATCCCCGAAGGCCTCGAGTACCTGCCGAAGACGGCCAAGCCCGGCGCGACGCTGGTCAAGGTTGCGACCAAGGACGGCGCGTTCGCTGCCGAGCCGCTGGCGCGCACCGTCAACGGCAAGTCGGAGCCGGTTCCGTACAACGAATACCGATCGCTGCGCTGGACGCTGGGCCAGCTGCCCGCCAATGGCGTGACCGCGGTGACCGCGCGCGCCAAGGTCGAGGTGGTGGTGCCGCCCGCCCCCGTGGCTGCTGCCGCAGCTGTTGCACCGCTGAAGGTCGCGCGCACCGCGCCCTGAGTTCCCCGCGCTGATGACGGTCGTCGGCGGCACTGAGCTGCCCTGACGACCGGTTCTCTCTTTTTTTCCAAAACCCCGTTGGTTTTTCCATTGCCGGTTTCCGTTCGCGGAAATCCCCGGCCGGGGTGAGTTCGTCCTTTTTTTGACCCTTTTCTGATCCCAACCCCGAGGAGAAAACCAAGTGATTCCTACCTTGTCTGCCCGTCGCACCGGCCCCGCGCCGCGCGCGCTCTGGGCGGGCGCAGCAGCCCTCGCGCTGAGCTTCCTGTTTGGAAGTTCCGGCGCTCTGGCTGCGGCTCCACCCGCCAACACCATCATCGGTAACCAGGCTTCGGCCACCTACCTGGACCCCAACGGCGCCAGCCAACTGGCCACCTCCAACCTCGTGC
>NZ_CALRZC010000372.1:0-5108 GCF_943372545.1 Variovorax sp. YR752
GGTGATCCTCACGGGGGGATGGTGGTGGTGGGCGGGTGGGCTTGCCGTGACGACCCACGCTACCACGTCGTTCTGGGCAGTACCGTCGCGCGCGTGCCGAGGAGGTGCTGTCGCAGGCGCGGCGCGTGCTGTCGCAGCGCGTGCGGCGCGGTGCCACGATGTCGTCGCCGCAGGCGGTGAAGGACTACCTGCGCCTGGAGATCGGTGTGCTGGAGCACGAGGTGTTCTGCGTGCTGTTCCTGGATGCGCAGCACCGGATCATTGCGCTGAAGCAGATGTTCCGCGGCACGGTGACGCAGACCTCGGTGTACCCGCGTGAAGTGGTCAAGGAAGCGCTGTCGGTGAATGCGGCAGCGGTGATCCTGGCGCACAACCATCCGTCGGGCTCGGTGGAGCCGAGCCGGGCGGACGAGTTCCTGACGCAGACGCTGAAGACGGCTCTCGCGCTGGTCGACGTGCGGGTGCTCGATCACCTGGTGGTCGCGGGCGCGGAGGTCCGTTCGTTTGCCGAGCTGGGGCTGCTTTGAGCGCGGAGGGGCACCGCGAGTGCCCCTTTGTCGCCTCTCGTGCGCCGGCCGGGTCAGGCGAGGCTGATCCGGCGGATGTGCAGTTCGAAGGGGCCGGCCTGGCGGGCGGCGATCATCAGGCCGACCTGGCGGATGCGCGCGGGATCGAGCGCTGGTGCGCTGCTGACTTCGCGTCCGCGGAGGCTGGCGCGAAAGTCGGCCAGCGGCAGGTGCAGGGTCTGCCAGTCGGTACCTCCGGGAGCGAAGCTGTCCTGGTAGTTGAGGCTGTCGGAGCCATCGTCGGTCAGCAGGCTGAGCTTGAACTGTTTGTGGTCGCCGCGCAGTTCGATCAGGCGGGTTCGGGCGTCCGGAAGGCCATGTTCGCCAGGGCTGGATCGCACGGAGGCGAAGCCGCCGTTGCGGTCCAACGAGACGCTGCCCTCGAAGACGGCGTGGCCTGCTGGGTCCTGGCGCAGTGTGCTGCGGGAGATGCCGCCCATCACGCGGTCGTCGATGGCGCGCCAGGCGTTCGCCGCGTGCGGGTCGGTGAAGTCGAACAGCACCTTCGACATGGCGGTAGTTGTCGCAGGCGTCGACGCTGGTGTTTCAGGCGTTGGCCGGGTCACTCACCGGCAGTCAGGATGGAGATGATGTCCTGCCGATCGCCGAGCAGGCGGACGACATCGAGGTGGTCCTCGGCCTCGAAGTACAGCCACTGCATCGGGAAACCCGTGACCCGCCACGAGCGCAGGCCTGGAATCTCGCACAGCTGCCCCAGGCGGGGCGAGCCCATCGCCGGCATGCGCTGGATCTGTTCGAGCGCCGCGATGGCCGCGTCGAACATGCGCTCGGCCAGCTCGACGCTACCTTCCTTCGCGTAGTGCCGGGTGGCCTCGATCAGATCGGCCTCGGCCTGCGGCCGCAGGAGGGCGGGCTTCAACGCAGGTCGCCGAGAGCCTGCTTCTTGAGCTGAGCGGCGCGCCTGGGCGTGAGTGCCTGGCCGGGCCCGGAGCTCAGGCCCTCCTCGATCAGTTCGCGGAGGCGCTTCTTGGCCTGTTCTTCCTGGTCGCGGCGGATCAGCTCACGCAGGTACTCGCTGGTGTTGCCGTACTGGCCGGAGCGAACGCGCTGATCGACGTAGCTGCGCATGGCTTCGGGCAGGGCAAAGCTCATGGTGTTGGTGCTCATGGGCGAGATGATCGCGCCGACTATCAATAGTTGTCAAGCCGGCGTTCCACGCCGAGTTGACGACCCGTTGAGCCCACGACCCTCAACGCACGCGCAGCATGTGGTCGGTCTCGCCCTTCTTGATCTCGACGACGGTGTCCAGGGCCTTGACCATCTCGGCGAAGTTGGCGTGGCCGTGGTCCTTGGGGTCGAAGGTAGGGTCGAGGCGCTTGATCATGTGCCAGACGGAGCCCTTGTTGACCCAGGCTTCGCCCTTGGTCTCGGCGAGCAGGCGGACGGCACGCTTGAGCATCTCGGCAGCCGGATCGGCCGGTGGCGGCGGTGGGGTGTCCTTGGCTTCGCTGGGCTTGGGCGCTTCTTCAGTGCTGGGCGCTTCGACCAGGCTGTCGTAGTAGCGAAACTCGTGGCAGCTCTTGGCCCAGTGCTTGTTGGTGTTGCGGCGGTTGCCGATGCCGATCAGCGTGCGGCCGGCGGCCTTGATCTTCTGGGCGACGGGCATGAAGTCGCTGTCGCCGCCGACGATGATGACGGTGCCGATGTGGGCAAAGCGGCTAATGTCCTCGGTGGCGTCGAGGCAGAGCTTGATGTCGGCGCCGTTCTTGGCTGATGCCCCTGGGGGGAAGAGCTGAATCAGTTCGACGGCGCTCTGCAGGAGCGCGTCGCGGTAGCGGCCGAAGTACTGCCAGTTGCCGTAGGCGCGGTTGATGGCGACGGGGCCGAAGGAGGCGCCGAGCTCGACCAGGGCCTGGACGTCGATGAGGGGTTCCTGGACCTTGAAGCGGTTGTCCTGCTTGGCGTAGGCGCCTTCGCCGTACTTGGCCTCCATGAGACCGGCGTGCAGGTTCTCGAAGTCCCAGTAGAGGGCGACGGATCGGCTGTCGTCGTTGTCGTTCGGGTTCATGGTGTCCTCCCTCCCGGTCTTGTTGGAGTCATCGTAGTGCCTGCGGGCGGCGTGAGATCGTCGTGCGACGTGGGCTCAGGGAGGGCGGCAGGCGTAGCAGTCGGTGCTGTTGAAGCGGCATCTGCCTCCAGGTCCCGGTGGGCCTGGGCGTCGCCCCGCTGCGCAGGGCCGCTGTGTCGCGCTGCGCGTCGAGCCACTGGGGTACCGGCGTCTCGCCCCTTGGCGGGCTTCCGTCGCTGACGCAACACGGTCAGGCCGGCGATGCCGGCGGTCATCACGAGGCGGCCCTGTCCCGTGCCCGGGGATCGCGGGCTTCTTCGTCCGTCATGCTATGCATGACCGACGCCCGCTTGGCGATCGGTCCGCGCTCGCAAGTCGCTGCGCTCGGTGCTCACGCGTCCCGAACGCCACCCCGGACACCCGCCAAGCCCGGAGCCTGGCCGCTGAACATCGGGTTCTCCGAAGCGCTCGCAGCGGCTCGACCGCCGCGCCAGTCGCTCGCCTTCGGCTCCCTTTGTGGCACGTCGGCCGCAGGGCCGCCGCCGCTCGTGACCATTCGGCCGGCTGCACTGCAACCGCTGCGCCAGGCGAGCTGGCACATCGGCCGCGTCGCTGCGCCGACCGCGGGGAGGGGGCAGCCCGTGCGCCAGTCGTCCCACCGCGCTCCCCCCACGCGCCCCCGTCGAATTGCGAGGGGACTTTTGTGGGGGGATCTTCAAGCGGTGGGCCGGGAAACCGGCTCACTGCTTCGGCTGCAGATGACACCACCCATCCCCAACCCCTTCCCGTGAGGGAAGGGGCCATGCCCACCCCCCGCCCGCCCGTGGGCGGGAGCGAGGAAGTCCGAGCGAGAGGATCAGTTTTCAGGGAACCCGGACTGGGACCCGGCTGGTTGCTCTCGGTTGGAGTTCACCATGGCAAACGCTTCTGTCATCCAGCGTCACGCGCACCTGGCCGGTGCCGTCAAGCTCGAATTCGTCAACGGCCGCGAAGGCAGCAGCCAACTCAGCATTCGTCGGCCCGTGTTAGACCAACTCGCGCTCTCCATTCCTGCGGTCGAAGAACAGCGTCGCATCGTCGCCCTGGCCGAACTGGCACAGCGGGAGCGCCGCGCGCTGCAGCGACTCATCACCAACCGCGAGCAGCAGCTCCAAGCGATCGCCGAAGACTTGAGCGCACCCGCAACCCATACCCGCATGCAGGAAAAGAAATGAACGAGATCGTTGCGAACAAGACAAGCGTGAGCCAGGACGACATCAACGGTGCCGTCTGGGCCGCCTGCGACACCTTCCGCGGCACGGTGGATCCCAGCATCTACAAGGACTACGTCCTGACCATGCTGTTCCTGAAGTACGTGTCGGATGTCTGGCAGGACCACTACGACAACTACAAGCAGCAGTACGGCGGCCACCCCGAGCTGATCGAGGAGATGCTCAAGAACGAGCGCTTCGTGCTGCCTGCCAGCGCCGGCTTCTACGCCCTGCATGCGCTGCGGCACACGCCAGGCAACGGCGAGCGCATCGACAAAGCTCTCCATGCCATCGAAGAGGCCAACCTCGGCAAGCTTCGCGATGTCTTCCAGGACATCAGCTTCAACAGCAACAAGCTGGGCGACGAGCAGCAGAAGAACGACATCCTGCGCCACCTGCTCGAAGACTTCGCGAAGCCCGAGCTGAACCTGCGCGAGAGCCGCGTCGGCCAGCTCGACGTGATCGGCAACGCATACGAGTTCCTGATCAAGAACTTCGCCTCCACCAGCGGCAAGAAGGCCGGCGAGTTCTACACGCCACCCGAGGTATCCACGCTGATGGCGCGACTGATGGGCGCGGGGTCGAGCGACGGCGGTTCGATCAGCAGCTCAGGGTGCCCGGAAGTCCGCGTTCGCCCGGGCTGGATCGCACCGAGGCGAAGCCGCGGTTGCGCTCCAGCGAAACGGTTCCTTCAGCCGGCTGACGGCGTGAGCTGGGCCGGGTCCAGATAGCGCTGCCGGAAGGTCTCGAACGGCTCGCGATCGGCCGCTTCGGCGGCTTGTCGCGCCTGCACCGATGCGGCCGCTATCGCGCCGAAGCGGGTGTCGAGCTCGGCTGTCCACGGCACGTCCAGCAGCGCGTGCTTCACCGCGGCAGAACGGGCCTGCACGAACTGGATGTGCGAGCCGCCGAAGTCGCTTGCCATGGTGTCGAGCACGCGCGCCGACGGCAGCCGCCGGGTGTCGTGCAGCGCCGCGGTCGCCGCGCCGAGTGCGTCGCGGTGCCGCGTTCCGCCGTGTGCCGAATCGAGCGCCCGGGCGATCGGCGCACAGCCGTCGAGCAGTTCCGCCGCCCACTCGGCCAGCACGATCTCGCGGCCGCCGCGCTGCAGCCGCAGGCCCGGCTCGCGCCCGCGCGCGGCAGTGCGCTCCTGGTTGTGGCCGAGGGCAGCCACTTCGTCGGGGGAATCGGGCGCGCTCGGCGACAGCAGGCAGTGCAGCAGGAAGATGTCCAGGAAGGCCACCGTCGGGGCGCCGATGCCGA
>NZ_CALRZC010000373.1:0-5103 GCF_943372545.1 Variovorax sp. YR752
AGCGCCGCCACTTCGTCGAAACGCTGCGGATGGCGCGGCACGATCATCCATTGCACGTCGTGCACGCGCTTGGCAATCGAACGGATCGCGCCCTGCTCGGGCGGCACCGGCGAGGTGGCGCCGAAGCGCTTGAGCACCTCGAGCAGCAGGCGTTCTTCGCCGTCGCGCGAGCTGGCCAGCACGACCATCGGGCGCGGCAGGTGCTCGCGCAGCGAGACGGCCGTCGCCAGTTGCCGCGCGTCAGGCGTGGCGTCGAACTTGAGGTTGCCGTAGATGCCAGCCACCTTGGCGCCGAGCGACACCAGCCGGTGCGCGTCGGCCTCGGTCTGGGCCCAGACGGCGGTGAGCGCCGAGTACGCCGGCCGCGCGAGCCCGCTGAGCCGTTCGGCCGCGGCGCGCGATTTCTCGTTGAGCCGCGCATTGGCCAGCACCAGCGGAATGCGGCGCTCGGCGCAGGCGGCGGCCATCTCGGGCCAGACCTCGGTTTCCATCAGCACGCCGATGCGCGGCTGGAAGCGGTCGAGAAAGCGGGCGACGGCGCCCGGCGTGTCCCACGGCTGCCAGACCTGCGTGTCGCCGGGTTCGAGCAGCTTGGCGCCCTCTTCGCGGCCCGTGGCGGTGCCGTGGGTGAGCAGGATCGGAATGCCCGGGTACTGCCGCCGCAGCTCGGCGATCAGGATGGCGGCGGCGCGCGTCTCGCCCAGCGAGACGGCGTGCACCCAGCACTGGGCAAAGCCGGTGGTCGCGTCGTCGTAGTGGCCGAAGCGCTCTTCGACGGCCACGGCATAGCCGGGCTCGGCGATGGCGCGGCGCCGCAGCTTGCGGCGGACCAGCGGTTGGACGGCGGTGGTGAAAACGCCGTAGAGGCGAAGCAGCAGGGAACGCACAGGTTCTTCAGTGGGCAGCAGCGGCCAGCGTGGCGTCGGGCTTGACCGTCCGCAGCACCGCAAGCATCTCGGTCTCGATGCGTTGGAGCGCCGCCTCGGTCTGGCCTTCGAAGCGCAGCACCAGCACGGGGGTGGTATTGGAAGCGCGGATCAGCCCGAATCCATCGGGCCAGTCCACGCGCAGGCCGTCGATGGTCGAGACCTGGGCGGGCGCGTCGAAGTGCGCGTTCTGCACGAGCTGGGCGACCAGCACGTGCGGCTCGCCTTCGGCGCAGGCGACGTTCAGTTCAGGTGTCGAGAAGCTGGTGGGGAGCGCATTCAGCACGGCGTTCGCGTCCGGATGCTTGCTCAATATTTCAAGCAGGCGGCAGCCGGCGTAGGTGCCGTCGTCGAAGCCGTACCAGCGCTCCTTGAAGAAGATGTGGCCGCTCATCTCGCCGCCCAGCGGCGAATTGATTTCCTTCATCTTCGCCTTGATGAGCGAGTGGCCGGTCTTGTAGATCATCGGCGTGCCGCCCGCGGCCACGATGGCCGGCGCCAGGCGCTGCGAGCACTTCACGTCGTAGACGATGGTGCCGCCGGGCACGCGCGAGAGCACGTCCTGCGCAAAGAGCTGCATCTGGCGATCGGGAAAGATGTTCTGGCCGTCCTTGGTGACGATGCCCAGCCGGTCGCCGTCGCCGTCGAAAGCCAGGCCCAGTTCGGCGTCGCCGCGGGCCAGTTCGGCCATCAGGTCCTTGAGGTTCGCGGGCTGGCTCGGATCGGGGTGGTGATTGGGGAAGTTGCCGTCGACTTCGCTGAACAGCTCGACCACTTCACAGCCGATGGCGCGGAAGATGGCCGGTGCGGTCGCACCCGCGATGCCGTTGCCCGAATCGACCACGATCTTCATGGGGCGCGCGAGCTTGATGTCGCCGACGATGCGCTGCGTGTAGGCCTCGGTCACGTCGACCTTGCGCACACTGCCGCCGGGCGCCAGCGTGGCGCTGCCGTCTTCCATGGTCTTGCGCAGGCCCTGGATCTCGTCGCCGTAGATCGCGCGGCCGGCCAGCACCATCTTGAAGCCGTTGTAGTCCTTCGGGTTGTGGCTGCCCGTGACCTGGATGCCGCTGGTGCACAGCGTGTGGGCTGCGAAGTACAGCATCGGGGTCGTGACCGCGCCCACGTCGATCACCTCGACGCCGGTGGCGACCAGGCCGTCGATCAGTGCGTCCACCAGCGCCGGGCCCGACAGGCGGCCGTCGCGGCCCACGGCCACCGAGGTCTCGCCGGCCGCGCGCGCGGCGCTGCCGAAGGCACGGCCCAGCGCCTCGGCCACTTCGACATCGAGACTGAGGGGCACGACGCCGCGGATGTCATAGGCCTTGAAGATCGATGCGCTGAGCTGCATGAAGGGCGGGGTCACTGTTGGTTCGGAGTCGGGCATTGTAGGCAACGCGTTGTAGACATCGATGTCCGAAAACGGCCAGTTGAAACGAGTCGAAACCGTATCATTTCCCCATGTCTACCGCCCATGCCCCCTCCGAAGTGCTCGAGAGCGACGCCTGCTACCTGGCAATGAAGACGCACGATGCGCGCTTCGACGGCTCGTTCTTCACGGCCGTGACCTCCACCGGCATCTATTGCCGGCCGGTCTGCCGCGTCAAGCTACCGCGGCGCGAGAACTGCCGTTTCTTTCGCCACGCGGCCCAGGCCGAGGCAGCAGGCTTTCGGCCCTGCCTGCGCTGCCGGCCCGAGCTGGCACCGCGCGCGGCCAGCTGGTCAACAGAAGATGCCTCGCGCATCCTCGCGCTGCAGGCGGCGCGGCTCATCGACGAGCCCGACGCCTGGTCCGAAGAAGGCCCCGGCGCGGCGCAGATCGCGGCGCGCCTGGGCGTGAGCGACCGCCACCTGCGGCGCATCTTCGAGGCGCAGTTCGGCGTGTCGCCGCTGCAGTACCTGCAGACGCGCCGCCTGCTGGCCGCCAAGCAGCTGATCGCCGACACGCGCCTGCCGATGACGCAGGTGGCACTGGCCAGTGGCTTCGCGAGCGTGCGGCGCTTCAACGCGGCCTTCGTGGAGCACTACGGGCTCAACCCCAGCGCACTGCGCCGCGCGGGCGGCACAGAGGGCGGCGAAGGCAAGGCCATCGAGGTGCGGCTGGGCTTTCGCCCACCCTACGACGCCAACGCCATGCTCGGCTTCTTCGCGCGGCGTGCGCTGCGCGGCGTCGAGACCGTGCACACCGCCGACGGCAAGGAGCCCGCCAAGGGCAGCACGCCGACCTATGTGCGGCTGGCGCGCACGCTGCGCGTGCAACAAGGCGGACAGGCGCACGCCGGCTGGCTGCAGCTGCGCTTCGACCTCGAACGCGAGCAGGTGCTGCTGGCCGTGAGCGATTCGCTGGCCGCGGTGCTGCCCATCGTCATCAGCCGCGCACGCGCGCTGTTCGACCTCGACGCGGAGCCGATGGCCATCAACGCCGCGCTGCATGCGGCCTTTCCACACGGCGACGGGCTGCGCGTGCCGGGCACGGTCGACGGCTTCGAGCTCGCGGTGCGCGCGGTGCTGGGCCAGCAGATCACCGTGGCCGCGGCGCGCACGCTGGGCTCGCGGCTGGTCGAGGCCTTTGGCGACGCCATCGACACGCCCATCGACGGCCTGACCCGCCTGTTCCCCACGCCCGCCGCGCTGGCAGCTGCCAGTGGCGATGCGCTCGGACAACTGGGCATCGTGCGCCAGCGCCAGGCCGCGCTGCAGGCCATTGCGCGCGAAGTGGCCTCGGGCCGGCTGGCGCTGCATGCGGGCGCCGACGTGCCCTCGACGCTCGCGGCGCTGCAGGAACTGCCCGGCATCGGCGCCTGGACCGCGCAGTACATCGCGATGCGTGCGCTGCGCTGGCCCGACGCCTTTCCCGCCGGCGACGTGGCCCTGCAGAAGGCGCTGGGTGTGACCACCGCGCGCGCCGCGGGCGAAGCCTCGCAGGCCTGGCGCCCCTGGCGCAGCTATGCGGTGCTGCGGGCGTGGCACACACCACCCGCGCCACCCCAATCAGCAACGGCTGCTGTGACGCCGATCGCTTCTTCTTCCGACCTCGCAACGGCAGGCCTCGTGCCTGAAAGATCATGAAATTCAAACGCACAGTCATTTACACCTCGCACATCGACACGCCGCTGGGCGGCGTCACCATGGCCGCCACCGACCAGGGCCTGGCCGGCGTCTGGTTCGACCAGCAGCGCCACTGGCCCGACACCGCGGGTTGGCAGACGAAAGACGACCACCCCGCGCTGGTCGAAGCCGCCGCACAACTGCGCGAGTACTTCGCCGGCCGCCGCAGCCACTTCGACATGCAGCTCGACCTGTCGCACGGCACTGTCTTCCAGCAGGGCGTGTGGCAGGCGCTGCTCGCCATTCCGGCCGGCGAAACCACGACCTACGGCGCGTTGAGTCAGCGCGTGGGCAACCCGGCTGCGGTGCGCGCGGTCGGCGCAGCGGTCGGGCGCAACCCGATCAGCGTGATCGTGCCCTGCCACCGCGTGCTCGGTGCAGACGGTTCGCTGACCGGTTACGCTGGCGGGCTCGATCGCAAGACGGCCTTGCTCGAACTCGAGACCGGCAAGTAAGACAGAAGAAAACACCGCCGATGGCGCACTGCGCCATTCCTCAAAAAGACGCATGACCACAACGAACAACAACACCACCGTCGCTTCCTCGCCTTCGCCCGCTCCCGCCGCGCTTGCGCCCAAGGCGTGGCTCATCGACCTCGTGCTGCTGGGCGCACTGTGGGGCGCCTCTTTCCTCTTCATGCGCATCGGCGCAGCAGAGTTCGGCGCGCTGCCGACCGCCGCCGTGCGCGTGGCCATCGCGGCGGCGTTCCTGTTGCCGATCGCGCTGCTGCGCGGCCAGGGCCCGTCGATCGCGAAGCACTGGAAGGCCAGCCTCACGGTCGGCATCTTCAACTCGGGCATGCCCTTCGCGCTGTTCTGCTTTGCGCTGTTGACCATCAACACCGGCCTGGCGGCGGTGCTCAACGCGACCACGCCGATGTTCGGCGCGCTGGTGGCCTGGGCCTGGTTCCGCGAACGGCCAAACGGCTCGCGCCTCGTCGGCCTGGTGATCGGCTTCGCGGGCGTCGCGATGCTCGCCAGCCGCAGCGCCGGCCTGCATGCCGGTGCCAGCAACCACGCCGCGCTGTGGGCCGTGCTCGCGTGTCTCGCGGCCTGCCTCTGCTACGGCA
>NZ_CALRZC010000374.1:0-5091 GCF_943372545.1 Variovorax sp. YR752
CCTGAAGAGGAGTACTGGCAAGACCTGCTGAAGGTGACCGGCGGCCTGACCGACGAGCACCTGGCCCGCCTCGTGATTCGCGCCTCGTCGAACTGCCGCGACTGGATGCGCCGCCACGGCGTGCATTTCCAGCCGCCACTGTCGGGTGCGCTGCATGTGGCGCGCACCAACGCCTTCTTCATGGGCGGCGGCAAGGCGCTGGTGAATGCGTATTTCCGCAGCGCCGAGAAGTTGGGCGTGCAGATCCGCTACGACACGCCCGTGGCCGCGGTCGAACTCGACGGCGACCGCTTCGTGGCCCTGCGCACCGAGGCCGGCGAGCGCATCGAAGCCAAGAGCTGCGTGCTCGCCTCGGGCGGCTTCGAATCGAACCGCGAATGGCTGCGCGAAGCGTGGGGCCAGAACGAGCGCGGCGAATGGCCGGCCGACAACTTCCTCGTCCGCGGCACGCGCTTCAACCAGGGCGTGCTGCTGAAATACATGATCGCCGCGGGCGCCGACAGCATCGGCGATCCGTCGCAAGGCCACATGGTCGCCATCGACGCGCGCGCACCGCTGTACGACGGCGGCATCTGCACGCGCATCGACTGCGTGTCGCTCGGCGTGGTGGTCAACCGCGAGGCGCAGCGCTTCTACGACGAGGGCGAAGACTTCTGGCCCAAGCGCTATGCGATCTGGGGCCGGCTCGTGGCGCAGCAACCGGGGCAGATCGCGTGGTCGGTCATCGACCAGCAGGCGGTGGGCCGCTTCATGCCGCCCGTGTTCACCGGCACGCAGGCGAACACGCTCGGCGAACTCGCGCAGAAGATCGGCCTGGACGAAGCCACCTTCGTGCGCACCGTGCAGGACTACAACGCCGCCTGCCGCGTCGGCCGTTTCGACCACACCGCGCTCGACGATTGCCACACCGAGGGCCTCGCACCCGCCAAGACGCACTGGGCGCGCCCCATCGACACCGCGCCCTTCTACGCCTACCCGCTGCGCCCCGGCATCACCTTCACCTACCTGGGCCTGAAGGTGGACGAGACCGCCGCCGTGCGCTTCGGCGGACGGCCGAGCCCCAACCTCTTCGTGGCCGGCGAAATGATGGCCGGCAATGTGCTGGGCAAGGGCTACACGGCGGGCGTCGGCATGAGCATCGGCACGGCCTTCGGGCGCATCGCCGGGACGCAGGCTGCGAACGCAGCAAAGAACCATTCGAAGCATCTCCCGGAGACCGCCCTTGCAGCAGCTCACTGACCTCGTCGCACGCGCCCGTGCGGATGCCGACGGCATCGGCAGCGCCCCGCCTTCGCAGCGCGTGATTCCGATCCAGCCCGCCCTGCCATTGACCGCCAGCGAGGGCGAGGTCGCGCGCATCCTGCAGATCTGCAACGCCTGCCGCTACTGCGAAGGCTTTTGCGCCGTGTTCCCCGCGATGACGCGCCGGCTCGAATTCGGCAAGGCCGACACGCACTACCTCGCCAACCTGTGCCACAACTGCGGTTCGTGCCTGCATGCCTGCCAGTACGCACCGCCGCACGAGTTCGCGGTGAACGTGCCGCAGGCGATGGCGCAGGTGCGCCTGCAGACGTACCACGACTACGCCTGGCCGCCCGCGATGGGCGCGCTCTACAAGAAGGCCGGGCTCACCGTGGCACTCGCACTGGCGGGTGGGCTCGCGCTGTTCCTCGTGCTGGCCGTGGCGATGTCGGGCTCGCTCCTGCACGAACCGCTCGCGGGCAATTTCTACGCGATCTTTCCGCACAACTTCCTGGCGCTGGTGTTCGGCGCGGTGTTCCTGTTCGTGATGTTCGCGCTGGCGATGGGCACGCGCCGCTTCTGGCGCGAGGTCTCGCCCGCGAACGACCCGGGCAACGCCCCCGACCTGCCGGGCGTGCGCCGCGCAGCGAGCGCCGAAGCCGCGCACGACGCGCTGCGCCTGACCTACCTCGACGGTGGCCATGGCGAAGGCTGCAACAACGAAGACGATCGCTTCACGCTGTGGCGCCGGCGTTTTCATCACTTCACCTTCTATGGCTTCATGCTGTGCTTCGCGTCCACCTGCGTGGCGACGCTGTACCACTACCTGTTCGACCTGCACGCGCCCTATGCGCTCACGAGCCTGCCGGTGCTGCTGGGCACCGCGGGTGGCATCGGCCTCGTGATCGGCCCCGTCGGCCTGTTGTGGCTGAACCTGCGGCGCCACGCCGCCCACGGCGATGCGGCGCAGCGGCCGATGGACCGCGGCTTCATCGCGCTGCTGCTGCTCACGAGCCTCACCGGCCTCGCACTGCTCGCATGGCGCGACACGACCTTCATGGCATTGCTGCTCGCGGTGCACCTGGGCGTGGTGATGGCGCTCTTTCTCACGCTGCCCTACGGCAAGTTCGCGCACGGCATCTTCCGCTGCGCGGCCCTCCTGAAGTTCGCGATCGAGAAGCGCTTGCCCAGCCGGCTGCGGCTAGGTGCGGACTGACCCGCATGGCCTGAAGCCGCCCCAGGTCAGACAAGCCCCTACGGCCAGGGCGGAAACCCGCTGGCCGGGGCCGACGGGTGTTGTCTGCAGAATAGGCGGCCATGCATGTTCGAAAAGCCGCCGTTCTCGCCCTCGCTCTGTCCGCCCTCTCCCTCCCCGCCCTGATTCCCCCCGCCACTGCGGCGTCCGTTCCCAAAGCCCTCCAGCCCTCTCACGCGTCCCACGCGCCTGACGCAGCGGAAGCCCGCATCGAATCGCTGATCGCGCGCATGACGCCGCAGGAAAAAGCCGGCCAGCTCAGCCTGTACGGCCCGGCGGACATCAACATCCCGAACAACCCGCAGGCCGGCTGGCGCAACGGGCAGCAGGAGACCGAGGACGTGCGCAACGGGCGCCTCACGGGCCTGTTCAACAACGCCGGCCTCGAAGGCAAGCGGCGGCTGCAGCAAGTCGCGGTGCGTGAATCGCGCCTCGGCATTCCGCTGATCTTCGGCGCCGACGTGATCCACGGCTTTCGCACCATCTTCCCGATGCCGCTGGCCGAGGCCTCGAGCTGGGAGCCTGCGCTGGCCGAGCGCACCGCGCGCGCGGCGGCGGTCGAGGCCACGGCCGACGGCTTCCGCTGGACGTTTGCGCCGATGGTCGACATCGCACGCGACGCGCGCTGGGGTCGCGGCCTCGAAGGCGTGGGCGAAGACCCGTACCTTGCGCGCCAGTTCGCGGCGGCGCGCGTGCGCGGCTTCCAGGGCAGCGCGTTGTCGAACGCCGATTCGATGCTGGCCACGCCCAAGCACTTCGCGGCCTACGGCGCGGCCGAGGGCGGGCTCGACTACAACACGAGCGAGATTTCCGAGCGCACGCTGCGCGAGGTCTACCTGCCGCCGTTCCGCGCGGCGCTCGATGCGGGCGCGTTGTCGGTCATGAGCGCCTTCAACGAGATCGGCGGCGTCCCTTCCACCGCCAACCCCGCGCTGCTCACCGGCGTGCTGCGCGACGAATGGAAGTTCAAGGGCTTCGTGGTGTCCGACTACACGGCCGACGAGGAACTCATCGAGCACGGCCACGCTGCCAACAGCCGCGAAGCCGCCAAGCTGGCCTTCATGGCCGGCACCGACGTGAGCATGCAAAGCGGCCTGTACATCCGCTACCTGCCCGACCTCGTGGCCTCGGGCGAAGTGCCGATGGCGCGGCTCGACGAGGCGGTGCGGCGCGTGCTGCGGGTCAAGCTCAAGCTCGGCCTCTTCGACGACCCGATGCGCGGCCTCGACGGCCAGCCCGCCGACCAGCGCGTGGAGAACCCCGATTTCATCGCGCTGGCCCGCGAGAGCGCGCGCCGCTCGATCGTGATGCTGAAGAACGAGGGCCAGCTGCTGCCGCTGGCCAAGACCGGCCCGCAGAAGATCGCGCTGATCGGCCCCTTCGCCGAAGGCACGAAGGACCTGATGGGCTCCTGGAGCCTGTTCCCGGGCCAGTCGGCCCCCGTGGGCATCGACGAGGGCCTGCACGCCGCGCTGGGCATCGAGGCCTCGCGGCTGACCGTCACGCGTGGTGCAAACGTCGAATCGCCCTTGCCCGGCGGCATCGAAACCGCCGTGGCCGCAGCGCGCGACGCCGACGTGGTCGTTCTGGCCATCGGCGAGAGCCAGAAGATGTCGGGCGAGTCGCGCTCGCGCAGCGACATCGGCCTGCCGCAGGCGCAGCAGGACCTGGCCGAAGCCGTGGCCGCCACCGGCAAGCCGGTGGTCGTGCTGCTGAGCAACGGCCGCGCGATGGCGCTCAAGGGCGCGGTGCGCAATGCGCGCGCGATCCTCGTGACCTGGTTTCTTGGCGTGCAGACCGGCCACGCGATTGCCGACGTGGTGTTCGGCGACGCCAACCCCTCGGGCCGACTGCCCGTGAGCTTTCCGCAGACTGCTGGCCAGGTGCCCTACTACTACGCCCACAAGCGCACCGGCCGCCCCTCGCCCGAGAGCGCGCCGGGCACGGCCTTCAAGACCCGCTACCTGGACGCGACGAACGAGGCGCTGTACCCCTTCGGCTTCGGCATCGGCTATGCGCCGGTGCGCTACGACCAGGTCGAGCTGAGCAGCGACCGCCTCGCCATCGGCAAGACGCTGCGCGTGCGCGCCACCGTCACGAACACGGGCACGCGCGAGACGGAAGAAGTCGTGCAGCTGTACCTGGCCCAGCGCGCTGCGAGCGTGACGCGGCCGGTGCGCGAGCTGAAGAACTTCCGCAAGGTGCGGATTGCGCCGGGGGCGTCGGAGGTGGTCGAGTTCGCTGTCGGCGATGACGATCTGCAGTTTCTGGGGCGGGACATGAAGCCTGTGGTCGAGCCGGGTGAGATCGACTTGTGGGTCGCGCCTTCGGCTGCGGGCGGGATTCAGAAGCGCTTCGTGTTGACGCGGGAGTGAGTTTCTTCGGGGCGCGTGCCCAGGCCACCGGGTACTTCCCTCCGCGAATGTCCCCCGGGGCTGCGCCCCTCCGGCGGGCTCAACCCGTCGATGCAACGGTCTGCCAGAGTACCTCAGCAGGGTTGGCAAAGCCAAGTGTCTGTCTTGGTCGACCGTTCATTTCATTGGCGATGCGATCGAACTGGGCCTGCGTGAGGTGAGAGAAGTCCTTGCCCTTGG
>NZ_CALRZC010000375.1:0-5074 GCF_943372545.1 Variovorax sp. YR752
TGCCACGGCGCCTGAGTCGGTCGTTCGATCGATCAGATTGGGCGTTGCTTGCGGCGCTGAGCGGATTCTGCGGTTTCACTCGTGCCGAGATCGGAGAGGCAGCGCGGTGGCCGCCCGCGAGCGTGGGCCGGAGAGCGCACACCCGGACCACCCGCCGCGCGCCAGCGGTGGCATGAAGCGAACCCTGAAAGTCCGCACAGGGCCGCTCGGCGTCGACCAGGCGACGTGTTCGAGCGCGAGGCTCAGGCCTGCAGCCGCCCCGGCGCCGAGTTCGAGAACGGCCGGCTGTTCTCGATGCGCCGCCATTTGCGCTGTTCCCAGGTCTGCGGGCCTTCGAGTGGCCAGGCGTCGACCAGCGGCGTCAGCTCGGCGCGTGGGACGCGCGCGAACTGCGGCCCCGTCTGGCCGAGCAGCCAGCGGCCACGCCGCAGCCGCGCCGGCAGAGCCGCCCGGTTGTCGCCGGCCCAGTAGACGCAGCCGCGCTCGGCCCAGAAGGCCTGGCGCTCGAAGTTCACGCGGCCGGCAAAACCCGTGTAGTCGGGGAAGATCAGCGCCTCGTCGTGGGTCTCGACCACCGCATAGAGCAGGTCGCCGGGCGAATCGCCCGCGCCGCGGTGCACGAAGACGACGCGCTCGATGTCCTGCGCGTTGATCCGATCGACTTCCGCGTCCTCGCGGTAGACGACGATGTCCTGGCCGTGCCAGGCGGTGCGCCAGAAGCCTCTCATGCTCTGATCTCCACGGTTCCGGTCAATGGGAGAAGCAACCATAGCCGGCCGCGCTTGTCACACTGTGTCGAGTCGCATCAAGCTGCAAGCAGGCTCGCTCCGATGGCCGCCGCGAGGCCGGCCAGCAGCGCCGCGCCGACGCGCAGCGCATAGGCTGCGCCGCCCGCCGCGAAGGCGGTGACGAGCCGTGTCAGCGTGTTGACGCCGATCGCCAGCAGCGTGCCGATCCACAGCGTGCGCACGTCGAGCTGCTGTGCGGTGAACAGCGACAGCAGCGAGGCGATCGGCGCATGGGCGTCGGCCATGGCGGCCAGTGCCACGCTGGTCAGCACGCCGGCGTTGCCGAAGCGCTGCTGCGCCTGGCCGACCAGCAGCGCCACGCCGCCCAGCAGCACAGCGACCAGCAGCGCCTCGCGCAGCTGCAGCGCGCTGCGTTCGCCGAGCACGGGCGGCCGGCCATTGCCCTCACCGCCGAACGACGCCAGCGCGGCCACCACCAGCGTGCCGGCGACGCCGGCCAGCGCCATCGGCCACAGCGTGCCGAGCGCCGACGGTGCCAGCGCCGCGGCGAGCACCAGCACCTGCAGCCAGGTCGCGCAGCCCGACAGCGCCGCCGCAGCCGCCGCCAGCCGCAGCGGCGTACTGCCGGCGCGCGCACGGGCGCCGAACGCGGCGACCGTGGCCGTGCTCGACACGAAGCCGCCGAAGAAGCCCGACGCGGCCGTGCCGTGGCGCTCGCCGAGCAGGCGCAGCGCCACATGCCCCGCCGCCTGCAACGCGAGGATCAGCAGCACCAGCGCCGCCAGCGGACGCGCCCGCATGCCGCCCAGCCAGGCGATCGGCCCGTCGGGCACCAGCGGCAGCAGCACCAGTGCGAAGCCGGCGAGCATCAGGCCGTCGTGCAGCTCGCGCTGGCTCAGCCACTGCGTCGCGAAGCGGTGCAATTGCGTGCGTGCGGCCAGCAGCACGGCCAGCAGCGTGCCGCAGGCCGCACCGAGCAGCGGCTCGCGTACGGCCAGCACGCCGACGAGGAAGGTGGCGACGAGCGCCAGCTCCGTGGTCAGGCCCGGGTCGCGCGACTGGCTGCGCGCATAGGCCAGCGCCGCCATGGCGCCGACGATCAGCGCGCCCGCGAGCACCAGCCCCGGCACCGCCAGGGCCTGCGTCAGCGCGCCGAGCAGCGCGGCGATCGAGAAGCTGCGCACGCCGGCCGCGGCACGGTCGTCGCCTTCGCCCTTGCGGCGCTCGCGCTCCAGCCCGATCAGCAGGCCGCAGCCGAGCGCCACCGCGATGCCTGCGGCGCTGCTGCCTTCGCCCAGGAACAGATTCAGAGCTCGACCTGCGACAGGTGCTCGGGCACGTGCACGGCCCAGCCGAGCTCGTCGGCGATGCGGCTGCGCAGTGCGTCGGCCGCGGCCGGCTCGCCGTGCACCACGAAGGTCTGCCTCGGTGCCGCCTCGAAGCCCTGCAGCCAGTGCATGAGCTCGTTGGCGTCGGCATGGCCGGAGAAGCCCTCGAGGTGGCTGACCTGCGCCTTCACCGCGACGTACTCGCCGAAGATCTTCACCTCGGTCGCGCCGGCGATCAGCTTGGCACCGCGCGTGCCACCCACCTGGAAGCCGGGAAAGACGATCGAGTGGCGCGGGTTCGGCGCCATCGCCTTGAGGTGATGCAGCACACGCCCGCCGGTGGCCATGCCGCTGGCCGAGATGATCACGCTCGGCCAGCGCGTGCGTGACACCTTCTCCGACTGCTGCGGCGTGGTCACCACCGTGACGCCGTCGCACAGCGTGTTCGCCTCGCGCGGCGACAGGCGCAGCAGCTTGCGGTGCTTCTGGTACACCGCCGTCGCGGTGGTTGCCATCGGGCTGTCGAGGAACACCGGCGTGTCCTGCGGAATCTCCCCCGCGGCCTTCAGCCGCTGCAGCACCAGCATCAGCGCCTGCGCGCGGCCGACCGCGAACGAGGGCAGCAGCACCGAGCCGCCGCGGCGCAGCGTGGCGCGCACCACCGCACCGAGTTGCGCCTGCGCATCCTCGGGCGGGTGAACGCGGTTGCCGTAGGTCGACTCGACCAGCAGCACGTCGGCATGCGGCACCTGCCGCGGCGCGGGCATCAGCAGGTCGTTGCTGCGGCCGACGTCGCCGGAGTAGACCAGCGTCACGTCGCGGTGCCGCAGCGTCACCGCGCAGGCGCCGAGCAGGTGGCCGACGGGCGTCAGCTCGGCCAGCACGTTGCCCAGGCGCACCGTCTTGGCCGCAGGCAGCGGCGTCAGCTTCGCGATCGCGCGCTTGGCGTCGCTCACCGTATACAGCGGCAGCGCCGGCGCATGGCGCGAGAAGCCGCGGCGGTTGGCGCGCCGTGCGTCCTCTTCCTGCAGGTGGGCGCTGTCGAGCAGCATCACCTCGGCCAGGTCGCGCGTGGCCTGGGTGCAGTGGATCGGCCCCTTGAAGCCCTGCTTGACCAGCGCTGGCAGGTAGCCGCTGTGGTCCAGGTGGGCGTGGCTGAGGATCACTGCATCGATCTCGCGCGCCGGCAGCGGCAAGGGTGCCCAGTTGCGTTCGCGCAGTGTCTTGAAGCCCTGGAACAGGCCGCAGTCGAGCAGGATGGTCTGGCCGTCGATGTCGACGAGGTGGCGCGAACCGGTGACGGTGTCGGCGGCACCGAGGAAGTGGATCTTCATGGCGTCGGGTCGTCCTTCAGGATGTCGAGTTCGGCGTAGCCGGTGGCCGGGTCGATGCGGCGCTCGAAGCGTTGCCCGGGCAGTACGGCGAGCAGCACTTCGGCGGTGGTGCGGATGCGGCAGCCGTTCAGCACATGGCCGCCGAGCAGCTGGCCGCGTGCGTCCGACAGGCTGGCATGCAGGTGGGCGCCGCCGCTGCCCAGCGTGCCCGACAGCGTGAGGATCTCGGTGTCGCCGGTGATCGTGATGGCCTCGGCGGCGCCGGCCAGGCGCAACTGCGCCGGTGCGAGGCTGCCTATGCCCGACAGCACGAACGCAGCGGCGTGGCCGCGCGAGGTCAGGGCGGCGATCAGCGCCTCGCGCAGGTCGTCTCCGGGGTGCAGGCGCAGCGCGAGCAGCATGGTGGGCGAGAGCCTAGCGCACTCGGGCGGCCGTTCAGCGACGACCGATCGACATGGCGCGGCAACCGGTGGCAAGCGCCACAGGACCGCATCAGGCCGCCACGACGATCGGAAAGCGCGCGCGCAGCGCATCGCCGGCCGGCTCGAAGGCCACGGTCAGCGCCGTGCGGTCCTCGCCGCGCAGCCGTTGCCAGAGGAAGTCGCGCGCATTGCCCGGGTCGCCCTGCACGTAGACCTGCGTGGTCAGCAGCTCGCGGCTGCCGAGCCTGACCTTCAGGTGGATGTGCGGCGTGCGGCCGCTGTAGGGCGCCGGGCGGATGGTGCGGAAGCGGTAGCTGCCGTCGGCGCCGACAGTGACGCGGCCGAAGCCCTGGAAGTCCGCATCGGCGCGGCCGCCATCGCCGGGGTGGTGGTAGTGGCCCTGGGCATCGCACTGCCAGATCTCGACCACGCCGCCGGCCAGCGCACGACCCTCGGTATCGGTCAGCGTGCCTTCGAGTTGCGCGGCATGGCCCTTGGCGTAGCGGCGCGAGCCCTGGACCAGCAGGTCGCCGTCGCTGTCGGCCGGCAGCGCGACCGGGTAGAACGGTCCTTCGGTCTGCGACGGCGTGGGGCGCAGGCGGCCTTGCGCCAGTGCGCTGCGCCACACCGCCGGTGCGGCGAGGGCGACGGCGGCGCCGAGCATCAGTCGGCGGGTGGGGCGGTGCGTGGTGTGCATGCGGTCTCCGGAACGATCGGTGTGATCAGCGTGAATAGGCCTTGCGCGAACCGTCCTCGAAGACGGCATCGTCGCGTGTGACCTGTCCGGCCTCGTCGAGTTCACGCTCCCGCATCACCCGGCCCCGATCGTCGTGGTGGCGTTCGCTGCGCAGGCGGCCGGCCTCGTCGAAGCGGCGGTGCACGCCGCTGGCCTGCCGCTCGTAGCGGCCCTCGAGCCACCAGCTGCCCTCGAAGGCCGGTTTGCCGTTGTCGTGGAAGCCGGTGTCGCGGCGCAGCCGGCGGCCGCCTTCGCTGGCGAACTCGCTGGCCTCGCGCGGCTGGCCGTTGAGGTACCAGTGCTTCTCGCTGCTGAGTTCGGCGCCGCGTTCGACCGGCGTCCAGCGCCGCTCGCGCACCAGCGTGCCGCTGTCGTGAAACTCCTGCTCCAGCGTGGTGATGCGACGGCGCGCGCCGTCGTTGCCGCCGAGCTGCCAGGTCCACTGTGTCTCGCGGCGCTTCGTGCCGTCGCTGGCAAAGCTGCGCTCGACGCCGCCCTGTGCGTT
>NZ_CALRZC010000376.1:0-5026 GCF_943372545.1 Variovorax sp. YR752
TGCACGAGGTCGCCCTTCCCGGCCCGCGCGGGCGCACCCTGTTCGCCTGGCTGGTGATGCCACCCCAGACCGGCCAGCCCGTGCCCGCCGTGCTGGCCATGCACGGCTGGGGCGGCAACGCGGAGATGATGTGGCCGGTCGTGCCGCCGCTGCATGCGGCGGGCTTCGCCGTCCTGCTCGTCGATGCACGTTGCCACGGCCGCAGCGACGACGAAGCCTTCACCTCGATGCCCCGCTTTGCCGAGGACATCGCCGCTGCGCTGGCCTGGCTGCGCGGCCGGCCCGGCATCGCGGCCGATCGTGTGGCCTTGCTCGGCCACTCGGTCGGCGCCGCCGCCTGCCTGCTGCACGCGTCGCGCCACGCCGACGTGAACGCGGTGGTCAGCCTGGCGTCGTTCGCCCACCCGCACGAGGTGATGCGCCGCCTCATGGCCGAGAAGCGCGTGCCCTACCCCGTGCTCGGCTGGTACGTGCTGCGCCATGTGCAGCGCGTGATCGGCGCCCCTTTCGAGGCCATCGCACCCCTGCGCAGCATTGCGCAGGTGCGTTGCCCGGTTCTTCTCGTCCATGGACTTCAGGACAGTACGGTGCCGTTCGACGATGCCGTCCGGCTGCGTGCCGCATCGCGCGGCGCCCGGCTCCTGCCGGTGGCGGGCGGCCACGACATGCGCACGTCGCTGGCGCCTCATGCGCAGACACTGGTCGGGTTCCTGGCCCAGGCCCGCGACATCCACCATCCTCTCGACACTTCGACTCCATGACCACTGCCATGCCGAATGCCCTGCCCACCATGCCGCTGATCGACGACGAACTGGAGGTCCTGTCGTCGCTGGTGCCGCTGGACGCCCAGCGCATCATCGAGCTTGGCTGCGGCGCCGCGCACCTGGCGCGCTCGCTGCTGGCCCGCTACCCCGCTTGCACGGTCACCGCGCTGGAGGTCGACGAGCGCCAGCACGCGAAGAACCTCGCCGCGCCGCAGGAGCGCCTGACCTTCCTGGCGGCGGGCGCCCAGGCGATTCCGGCAGCCGATGCCTCCTTCGACCTGGCCCTGATGCTCAAGTCGCTGCACCACGTGCCCCAGCCCTTGATGGCCAGGGCGCTCGGCGAGGCGGCACGTGTGCTGCGCCCGGGGGGCCACCTGTACGTGTCAGAACCCGTCTACGCCGGCCCCTTCAACGAACTGATCCGCCTCTTCAACGACGAGGGCACGGTGCGCGCCGCGGCTCAGTCGGCCGTGGACGAGGTGCTGCTCGACGGTGCCTGGGAGCAGCTTGCGCAGCGGCGCTTCGACATGCCGGTGCAGTTCCGCGACTTCGCGGACTTCGAGCAGCGCATGATGCGGCCCACCTTCGCCGACCACGCGATCGACGACCAGAAGCTCGCCACGGTGCGGCGCGCGTTCGAACCCCACTGCACCAACGGCGGCGCACACTTCCTGCGCCCGATGCACGTCAGATTGCTGCGCCGGCGGGCATAGTGGCATGTCAGGTATGGTCGCCACGGCCGACCTAAGCCGAACACACCCCATGACCTCATCGCAATTCTCTTCACACCGGCGCCTGATGCTGGTCCTGCTGGCTGCAGGCTTCGGTCATCGCGCCGGCGCCCAGGTCGCCTTCGACCATGAGCATGGCGCCTGGACGGCGCTGCTGCGCAAGCATGTGGTCGTGCTCCGCCGAGGCCAGGCGAGCGCAGTCCGCTATGCAGGCTTCGCCGCCGACCGCGCCGCGCTGCGTGCCTACCTCGACGCGCTGTCCTCGGTTGCAGAAGGCACGTTCGCGGGGCTCGGCAAGGCCAGGCAGCAGGCCTTCCTGATCAACGCCTACAACGCTTTCACGGTCGAGCTGATCCTCACGAAGTACCCCGACCTCCAGTCGATCAAGGACCTCGGCAGCCTGCTGCAGAGCCCCTGGAAACCCAAGCGCGTGGCGCTGCTCGGCAGCAAGGTGTCGCTCGACGACATCGAGCACGGCATGCTGCGCCAGCGTGGCCGCTTCGACGATCCGCGGGTGCACTTTGCCGTCAACTGCGCGAGCATCGGCTGCCCGGCGCTTCGTGAAGAGGCCTTCGTCGCCGAGCGGCTGGATGCCCAACTGGACGAGCAGACCCAGCGCTTCCTGAGTGACCGGACGCGCAACCGCTACGACGTCAAGCGCGGGCGGCTGCAGGTCTCGAAGATCTTCGACTGGTTCGCCGAGGACTTCCGGCTCGGGCACCGCGGCGTCACGTCGCTGCCGGCATTCCTGGCGCGCCATGCCGATGTGCTCGCCGACAACGCGGCCGACCGCGAGCGCATCCGCAGCGGGCAGGTCGAGATCGACTTCCTCGACTACGACTGGAGCCTCAACGACGCGCGCTGAGGCTCGGCGCGTCAGCGCTTGGCCGCCTTCGCCTGCGCCACCATGCGGGCGAGTTCTTCGCCCGACTTGTAGTGCGCAACGCGAAACACCAGGCGCTTGCTGCGCTGCCAGAAGCTGTTGGTGCCGCTGACCTCGGAGGCCCAGTAGTCCTGGGCCAGCTTGAGGTTGCCCGGCACGTCGAGTTCGAACGCCTCCAGGCTGGCGCGCCCGCCGAAGATGTAGAGCTTGCCGTCGATGATGCGCCAGGTGTCGGCGTCGCCACCCCACGGGATCGCATAGGCGATGCCGTTGGCGCAGTAGCCGCCGAACTGCGGCAGATAGCGCTGCGGCGCCGCGTCGAACAGTGCCTTGTTCTCTGCCGAAGCGAAGCGGAAGGTCACGTCTTCGTAGCGGCTGCTGAACTCCGGCGTGCCCGGCGCGTAGCGACCCTGCGCGAAATAGGCCACCACGTCGGCCCCCTTGAGCATGACGCGTGCGTCGGCGCCATCGGCGACTGCGTTCACGGGCCGCAGCGAGCCCGACGGGTTCTGGGCGGTCATGGCCGTGCAACCCGGCAGCACGGTGGCTGCGACGACGAGTATCGCCACGAGCGGGGCCTGGCGGATGGATCGGATGGCGAGCACGGGCATGGTCAGGAACCTTCGGTTGCTGGAATGGAAAGGCGGTTGTCGGCCCAGGTCAGGTCGGCGGCGTGGCGCGGCGGCGAGGCATACGGCACCGGCCAGCCGAGCAGCGCACTGGCGTGCTCGGCACGCTCGCGCAACTGCTGCTCGTCGCGCGCGCCGAGGTGCACGATCCCGTAGCGGTGGCTGCCGGTCCACTTGAAGTCACGCGCGAGGCTGTGCCCGTGCTTCGGGAACCTGAAGAGCAAGGCATCGGGATGCGCGGCCGAGAACGCGGCGCGCTGCGCGGCCGTCGGCATGGCCGGCACGAGGTCGGGCTCGAACGAGCGGTAGACGAGGCTGGCAGCAACGCCGGCGGCGGGCTCGACCTTCGGCAAGGCCAGCGGGTCGTCGCCGAGGGCCAGTGCCAGCGACATGGCATGCGGGTCGACACCGAGAACGCGGCGGTAGAGATCCGAGAACTGCGAGGCCATGCGCGGGTTGAACTCGATCACGCTGAGGCGGCCGCTTGCCGGGTCGTGGAAGAACTCCATGTTGAACATGCCGTGGCGATAGCCGACCGCAGCCAGGAAGCGGCGCGCCACATCGAGCGCCCTCGCCTGCACGCTCTGCGGCAGGCGGCTCGGGTACTCCCAGCGCATGAAGGCCTGCGTGCCGGGGTACATGAGGGCGTCGACCACGCCCAGCGCATGTACCTGCCCTTCGTGGACCCAGCCATCGAGGTTGAACTGCGGGGCGTGCAGCGGCTCCTCGAGCATCAGGCGATGGGCCGTTCCGGCCTCCGGCAGGCGCGCCCGGCACACCCGCTCGAAGGGCTCGACGAGGCGGCGGATCACCCACAGCTCGCGCCTGCCGAAGCGCGTGTGGCGCTGCAGTTCCGCGGCGTCGGCCACCCGCCGGGCCAGCACGGAGAACGCTGCCTTCACCGGCTTGACGTAGGCCGGATAACGCACGCCCTCGGGGATGGCGCCGCCATAGACGGCATCCAGCTCGGCGAAGCCGACGCAGGCCTCCGGGCACACCGCCTGCAGCACGCGGCGCGCATGCAGCTTGTGCTGGCAGGCCAGCACGGCCGATACCGGCGTGCCGGGCAGGCACAGCCGTTCGGCCACCAGGGCCGCAGCCAGGGCGCCGAACTGTTCGTGGTGCGACACCACGCCCCGCCAGCCGGACCGGCGCCCGCGCCGCGCCTGTTGTTCGGCAAAGCGCTCGAGATCGAACCCAATCAGCCGCGCATTGCTCGGGAAGCTGAACAGGTCGAAGCCGGCTTCGTCGAAGGTGTAGTCCCCACGCAGGCGCTGGAAACCCAGGGTGTCCCAGTCGAAGCTGAACAGCAGGCCGAGCCGGGGGCGCGATGTCATCGGAGGGTCATTGTGAGGATGAGGTGGCGTCGAGCCGGGTCGAGCGGTCTACGTTCGATGCGGCGCCGCTATTCCGGCCCCGGGCGATGTAGCCCATGCCGGCCTGCGTCGACCAGCGTTCGAAGCCCTCGCAATGGGCCTCGACCAGGTCCCAGGGGTGCCACAGATCCGCCGGGCGGGCGTTGTAGGGCCGGTTCTTCAGCCACGGCAGCAGGTTCAGCGGGCCTGTCCACCAGGGGAAGAACTTCATGCCGGCCACCACCACCCGCGCACCGGGCCGCACCTGGGCGAGAACGTTGCGCACCGCCGCCGGCGTGCGGACGATGTCGTGCACGTAGTTGAACAGCACGGCATCGGCGGGCTCCGGCAACTGCACGCGCTCCGCCGGCTCGCAGCAATGCCAGACCTGCTGCCAGCCCCGGCTGGCGACGCGCGCCTGCGCGAGCGCGAACATGTCGGGGCTCTGTTCGAAGGCCAGCACACGGCCCGCGGCGCCGACGGCCTGCAACAGCGGCTCGTAGCTCAGGCCGGTGCCGGCACCGACGTCGAGCACCACCTGCCCGGGCTGCAACTGCAGCAGCGCGATAGCACGCAGCCGCAGGGGCATGGTGCGTTGCGCGGAGTCGTCGTAGCCCGCCGCGTGGCAGCGGTAGAGCTCGATCGAGGACCGTTCGCGATGCGA
>NZ_CALRZC010000377.1:0-4955 GCF_943372545.1 Variovorax sp. YR752
CGGTGATGCGCGGACCGAGCGCCTTCATGAAGGCGCCGGCCGCGCCGGGCTCCAGCGCCGTCATCGGCGAGCCGTGGGAAACGAAGATCGAGGGGAGGCGGTGCGAATCCATGCCCTCATTGAACGCCCGGCGGCGGCCGAGGTGGCTCAGCCGGATTGCACGCAGCGTTCAGCGCGCCGGCCAGTCCGGGCTGCCGCCGGACAGGCGCTGCAGCAGCGCGATGGCCTGGCGCACGCTGTCGCCGCTCGGCCTGCTCTGCAGCTGCCCGAGGAAGGCCACGACGGCGCGATCGGGCTGGCCGCTGGCGCTGACGTAGCGCATCGACCAGTCGGGAAAGCGCGGTGCGGCGATCATCTCGCTGTGCAGCCGGGTGATCTGCTCGTGGCGCGGGTCGCCGAGGATGCGCTCGAAGCAGCTCTCCACCGCGGCGGGCGCACCCTCCAGCACCTGCACGAAGCGGCTGTCGTAGTGGAGCAAGGCACCGGTGACGCCCTGAGCCGCGTTCAACACGCGTGCGCGTTCCAGCAGCGCATCGACCTCGAGCGCAGTCATCTCCCGCGTGGCGCGGCTCATGTACAGCAGGCATTGCAGGCCGCTCATGAGAGGGACTGTAGGGCGAGCAGATACCGCGGTCATGCGGTGATTCGGCGAAGCGAGGAATCCCTCACGAAGCCAACATGCGTTCGAGCCGTGGCACAGTCGGCCCATGACTTCTTCCACACCTCGCCGCGCCTCGACGTTGGTGCTCGCCTGGCGCCAGATGGCGCGCGACTTCCGTGCCGGCGAACTGCGCCTGCTGGTGGCCGCCGTGATGCTGGCGGTCGCTGCGCTGACCGCGGTGGCCTTCTTCGCCGACCGCATCAACGGCGGCCTGGCGCGCGACGCGCGGCAGATCCTCGGCGGCGATGCCATCGTCGCCAGCGACCAGCCCGCGCCAGCGGCCTTTGCCGCCAAGGCGGCCGAGCTGGGGCTGGCCAGCGCGCAGTCGACCATCTTCCCGAGCATGGGCCGGGCGCCCGACGAGAAGGGCGGCGCCACCCGGCTGGTCACCGTCAAGGCGGTGGCCGCGGGCTACCCGCTGCGCGGCAAGCTGCGCCTGGCCGACGCGCCGGGCGGTGCCGAGACCGACATGGCCGCCGCGCCCGAGCCGGGCACGGTGTGGGTCGACGCGGCCATCCTCAGCTCGCTGTCGCTGCAGGTCGGCGATGAGATGCTGCTCGGCGACGCCAGCCTGCGCATCGCGAAGGTCATCGTCATCGAGCCCGATCGTGGCGCTGGTTTCCTCGGCTTCGCGCCGCGCGTGATGCTCAATCAGGCCGACCTGCCGGCCACCGGGCTGATCCAGCCGGCCAGTCGCGTCAACTACCGCCTCGCGGTGGCCTCGCGCGACCAGCGAGACGCGCCGGTGCGCGAGTTCGTGCGCTGGGCCGAGGCCGAACTGAAGGTGCAGGACCTGCGCGGCATCCGCATCGAGTCGATCGCCTCCGGCCGGCCGGAGATGCGCCAGACGCTGGACCGGGCGGAGAAGTTCCTCAACCTCGTGGCGCTGCTCGCGGCCCTGCTGGCGGCCGTGGCGGTGGGCATCGCGGCACGCGACTTCGCCAGCCGACACCTCGACGACTGCGCGATGCTGCGGGTGCTCGGCCAGCCGCAGAAGCGCATCGCGGCGCTGTATCTCGCCGAGTTCGGTGCCGTCGGGCTGCTGGCCAGCGCGCTGGGCGTTGCGCTCGGCTTCGCGGTGCACTATGTGTTCGTCTGGCTGCTGTCCGGCCTGGTCGACGGCGCGCTGCCGCCGTCGAGCATCTGGCCGGCGCTGTTCGGCCTCGGCGTCGGCATGACGCTGCTGCTCGGCTTCGGCCTGCCGCCGGTGCTGCAGCTGGCGCGGGTGCCGCCGCTGCGCGTGATCCGCCGCGACGTCGGCGCCCTCAAGCCCGCCTCGCTGGCGGTGCTGGCTGCCGGCACGGCGGGCTTCGTCGCCCTGCTGATGGCGGTGTCCAGCGATCTCAAGCTCGGCCTGATCGCCGTCGGCGGTTTCGCCGCGGCCGTGGCGCTGTTCGCGCTGCTGTCCTACGGCGCCGTGCTGCTGCTGCGCCGCACCGTGCCCGAGTCACGCGCGCCGCGCTGGCTGGTGCTGGCCACGCGGCAGATCGCAGCGCGCCCGGCCTTCGCGGTGCTGCAGGTGTCGGCGCTGTCGGTCGGCCTGCTGGCGCTGGTGCTGCTGGTGCTGCTGCGCACCGACCTGATCGGCGCCTGGCGCCAGGCCACGCCGCCGGACGCGCCGAACCGCTTCGTCATCAACATCCAGCCCGAGCAGGGCGAGGCCTTCCGGGCTCGACTCAGGGACGAGGGCATCGCGCGCTATGACTGGTTCCCGATGATCCGCGGCCGCCTGGTGGCCATCAACGGCAAGGGCGTGCGGCCGGAGGACATGGTCGAGGAGCGCGCAAAGCGCCTGGTCGACCGCGAGTTCAACCTCAGCCACACGGCCACGCTGCCGCCGCACAACGAGTTGCATGACGGGCAATGGACGGCCGAGGAGGCCGGCGGCCTGAGCGTGGAGGAGGGGCTGGCGAAATCGCTCGGCGTGACGCTGGGCGACACGTTGCGCTTCGATATTGCCGGCATGCCCGCCGAAGGCCGGATCACCAGCCTGCGCAAGGTCGACTGGGGGTCGATGCGGGTCAACTTCTTCGTCATCTTCCCGACCGACACGATGACCGGGGTGCCGGCCACCTACATCGCTGCCTTCCGCGCGCCGGACGGGCGAGGCGCAGCGTTCGACAACACGCTCAGCCGCGACTTCCCGAACATCACCAACGTCGACGTGTCGGCCTCGATCGCCCAGGTGCAGCGTGTGCTCGACCAGGTCATCCGCGCGGTCGAGTTCCTGTTCGGCTTCACGCTCGCCGCCGGCCTGGTGGTGCTGTTCGCCGCCGTGACGGCCACGCGCGAGGCGAGGGCGCGCGAGTTCGCGGTGATGCGGGCGATGGGCGCGAGCGCCAGGCTGCTTGGCCAGGTGCAGCGCGCCGAACTGCTCGGCGTCGGTGCGCTGGCCGGCGTGCTGGCCTCGCTCGCCGCGATCGCGGTCGGCTGGGCGCTGGCGCGCTATGCCTTCGAGTTCAGCTGGAACCCGTCACCCTGGGTGCCGCTGATCGGCGGCGCGGCGGGTGCACTGCTCGCGCTGGCCGCCGGCTGGTGGGGCCTGCGCGAGGTGCTGCGCCGCCCGGTCGTCGAGACCTTGCGGCGCGCCGCGGAGTAGCGCCGCTTCAGGCGGCCGCGAGGCGGAAGCCGGCCAATGCGTCGGCCAGCCGCTGTGCCTGCTGGCGCAGGCTCTCCGCGGCCGCGGTCGACTGCTCGACCAGCGCGGCGTTCTGCTGCGTCATCTGGTCGAGCTGGGTGACGGCGGTGTTGACCTGGCCGATACCGTCGCTCTGCTCGGTCGAGCTGGAGGTGATCTCGCCGATCACGTCGCTGACGCGCTGCACCGAGCCGACGATCTCGTTCATCGTCGCGCCGGCGTCGGCAACCAGCTTGGAACCGTTGTCGACCTTGTCGACGGAGGCGCCGATGAGGCCCTTGATCTCCTTGGCGGCCTCGGCGGAACGCTGGGCGAGGGAGCGGACCTCGGAGGCGACGACGGCGAAGCCGCGGCCCTGCTCGCCGGCGCGGGCGGCCTCGACGGCGGCGTTGAGCGCCAGGATGTTGGTCTGGAAGGCGATGCCGTCGATGACGCCGATGATGTCGGCGATCTTCTTGGAGCTGGCATTGATCTCGTCCATGGTGGAGACCACCTGGGAGACGACGGTGCCGCCGCGCTGGGCGACCTCGGCGGCAGAGGCCGCGAGCTGGTTGGCCTGGCGCGCCGAGTCGGCGCTGTTGCGCACGGTGGCGGTGAGTTGTTCCATCGCGCTGGCGGTCTGCTGCAGGTTGCTGGCCGCCTGCTCGGTACGGGCGGAGAGATCCTGGTTGCCGGTGGCGATCTCGTCGCTGGCCAGCGTCACGCTGCCGGCCGAGTCGCGCACCTGGATCAGCGTGCGTTGAACGCGGCCCAGTGCCTGCTTCAGCGCCACGGCGCCCGGCGTCGTGGCGGCCACATGGCCGAGGTCCAGTGAGACCTGGCCATCGCGCTCGACCTCGCCGACCAGTGCGCTCAACTCGTCGCCCTGGCGGGCCAGCGAGGCCATGCGCACGGCGATCCACACCTCGAGCGAGGTCTGCAGCACCACGTAGGCGGCGTGCATGATGATCTTCAGGAAGTTCGGCTCCGGCGTGCAGTAGACGCCCAGGCCGGCCGCCTGCAGGCGGTCGAAGGCGACGTGGTGCACCGCGAAGAAGGCCGCAGTGGCGAGGATCGGCCGCCAGTCGCGGTAGACCAGCAGCAAGGCCAGGGTGACGAACACGCCGAAGTGGAACTCCAGCGTGCCACGGCCGAGGTGGATGTGCAGTGCCACCGACGCGGCCACGCAGACGCCGAGCACCAGCCGAGAGCTCAGCGTGCCGGCAGCGCCGGCGTAGCTGAGCGCGCCGATTGCCAGCAGCAGGACCGACACGCCGGCCGCGAGGCCGAGCGAACCGTAGTACTGCCCGATGGCCAGCGCCGCGGCGGAGAAGGCGCCGAGCGTGATCAGCATGATCAGGTCGGCGGTGCGGCCGAGTGAGCTGTCGACGGCAGTGCGGGTGGAGATCGTTGCGCTCATGGGCGTGGTTCCGTTCGGCTGGCGTTCAATGGGTCGCGTCGATCAAGCCCATGTCGGCACTGGCCATGAGGGCCTCGATGTCCATGAGGATGAGCATGCGTTCGGCGGCGTCGTCGCCGCTGCCGCTCTTGACGGCGCCGATGCCGGTGATGAAGCCGGAGTCGACGGCGGAGGAGAGTTCGGGGGCGGGCTTGATGGAGCCAGCGGAGAGTTCGAGGACGTCGGAGACGGAGTCGACGACGGCGCCGACGACGCGG